>JAGWXI010000063.1 GCA_018969975.1 Burkholderiales bacterium | reverse complement strand
GCCGGGTTGGCCACTGCTTTGTCTTTCGCGGCGACTCGGGCAATCGGGGATTGGAGGGCGCTCATAGTCCCGACTTTACCTGTAATGAAAAAAAAGCACCGTAAAACGGTGCTTTTTGCTGGGGTAAGGGGTTATTAACCTGGTACCTTTTTGAGCATTTCGGTGCCGATCAAGCCAGCAGCGATTTCACGCAAGGCAGTCACGCCGGGTTTGTTTTTGCTCTCTACCTTGGGTGTGTGGCCTTGGCTCAACATGCGGGCACGGTAAGTTGCGCACAGCACAAGTTGGAAGCGATTAGGAATTTGCTCAAGACAGTCTTCAACGGTAATACGGGCCATGGATGCTCCAGAAGTCGGTTCAATTGAGGTTTAAGGCGTCGAATACGTCCGCCCGAGCTCGGCGTTGTGCCGAGTATTTGAGTCGTTGCGCGTGAACAACAGCTTTTAGGTCGAATACAGCGCGCTCAAACAACTCGTTGATTATAACGAAGTCAAATTCGTGGGCTTTGGCCATCTCATCGGCAGCGTTTTGCAGTCGCAAGGCGATGACGTCTGGCGCGTCCTCGCCACGGTTGTGTAAGCGAGATTTGAGTTCTTCCCAGCTTGGTGGGAGGATAAAAATGGACACTGCATTAGCAAAGAGTTTTTTGACTTGGACTGCGCCTTGGAAGTCGATCTCGAGCACCACGTCGGCACCTTGGGCAATGCGGTCTTCAATCGCTTTGCGCGATGTGCCGTAGCGATAGCCATGCACATGGGCCCACTCTAAAAACGCATCCGAAGCCACCATCTGGTCGAATTCGGGCTCAGACACAAAATAGTATTCGCGCCCATGCTTTTCTTGGCCGCGCGGTGCGCGGGTGGTGTGCGAGACAGAAGGACGCACTTTGGCGTCTAGTTCCATCAAAGCTTTGACCAAGCTCGATTTACCAGCCCCACTGGGGGCGGCGACTACAAAAAGGTTGCCGGGGAAGTTTTCCATCATTCCAAATTTTGTACTTGTTCGCGCAATTGTTCGATCAACACTTTCATGTCCACCGAGATGCGCGTCATCTCTAGAGTGGCAGACTTCGCGCCCAGTGTATTGGCCTCGCGGTGTAGCTCTTGGATCAAAAAGTCCAAACGCTTGCCTACGCCTTCGGCGTTGCCGCCTTTTTTGAGCAAAGCGTCCATTTCGTCAAAGTGCGACACCAAGCGGGTGAGTTCTTCGGCCACATCGATGCGGATGGCAAAGGCGGTGGCTTCGCTCAAGGCGCGGTCTTGGGCGGCTTCTGGCAAGGTGGCGCCGTCTGCCAAAGCCATGGCTTCTCTCCAGCGCTCTAAAAACTTGGCTTTTTGTTGCTCCACCAATTGCGGCACCAAGGGCTGGGCTTGGGTGGCGAGTTGGCGCAGCTGGGCCAAACGATCTTTCAGCGCATCCGCCAAACGCGCTCCTTCGCGGGCACGTGCATCGTTGAGTTGTTGGATGCTGGTTTTTGCCAGTTGGAGCAGGGCTGGGGCGATATCTGCAGGAGCACTGGATTGCGCGGTGCTCATGCGCAACACATCGGCTACCGACAAGGGCGCAGCTTTGGGCAACCAAACATGCACCGCGTCTTCGATGGATGCGAGGCGTTGCAGTAATTTAGGCGACGGGTCTGGCAGCGTGGCGTCAGCCGTGCTTTCGATATGGGCACGTATTTCGACCTTGCCACGCTTGAGTTGTTGCATGACCAATTCGCGCACCGCCGCCTCGTGCGGACGTAACTCCTCGGGCATTTTGAAGGTCAGGTCTAAAAACCGGCTGTTGACCGAGCGAATTTCCAAGCCAAGGCGAAGACGCGGGCCCTCGGGGGTGGGTGCGGGCAGTTCGGCTTGCGCACTGGCATAGCCGGTCATGCTGTAGATGGGCATTGGGGAGTCAGGTACTGAGAAGGGCCTCATTATCTCAGGCGTTCGCGCGGGTCTTGGGTCTGGAGGAATAGTTCACCGACAATGGCGATTTGCCTGCAATTCACCAGCCCACTTTATGACCAACGCTCTTCCAGAATCCCGCCACAGCCGCGCCACTGACCAATTGCGCCCTGTGCGCATCACCCGCCACTACACCATGCACGCCGAAGGCTCGGTACTCATCGAGTTTGGCAACACCAAGGTGTTGTGCACGGCTTCTGTAGAAGAAAAAGTGCCCGGCCACAAAAAAGGCTCAGGCGAGGGTTGGGTCACCGCCGAATACGGCATGTTGCCCCGCGCCACCCACACCCGCAGCGACCGAGAAGCTGCGCGCGGTAAACAATCTGGCCGCACCCAAGAAATCCAACGTCTGATCGGCCGATCCATGCGCGCAGTGTTTGACCTGAAAAAACTCGGTGAGCGCACCATCCACTTGGACTGCGACGTTTTGCAAGCCGACGGCGGCACGCGCACAGCCAGCATCACAGGGGCATTTGTCGCTGCGCAAGACGCGGTGGCGCATCTGATTGCCGCAGGCAAGCTAACCGCGTCTCCCATTACCCAAGGCGTAGCGGCCATCTCGGTCGGCATGTTGGGCGCCTTGCCCTTGCTAGATTTGGAATACACCGAAGATGTGGATTGCGACACAGATATGAATGTGGTGATGACCGCCGACGGTAACTTTGTCGAAGTGCAAGGCACAGCCGAAGGCGCGCCCTTTAGCCGCGACCAAATGAACGCTTTATTGGCTTTGGCAGAAAAAGGCATTGGCGAGCTCATCGCCATGCAGCAAGCCGCGTTAAAGGGCTAAGGCATGAAGCGGATAGTTTTAGCGTCCAACAACGCTGGCAAGTTAGATGAGCTACAAACCATGTTCGCGCCTTTGGGCGTGGAGTTGGTCAAGCAGGGCGACTTGAATATCTCGGAAGCGCAAGAGCCGTTTCACACCTTTGTAGAAAACGCACTAGCCAAAGCCCGCCACGCATCGCGCTACGCCGGTTTGCCTGCGGTGGCTGACGATGCGGGCTTGTGTGTGGATGCATTTGGCGGCTTGCCAGGCGTGCAAACCGCGTATTACTGCACCCAGTACGGCTACGAAAAAAGCGACGCGAACAATGTGCGTGCGTTACTCGAGCAAATGCAAAACGTCGACAACCGCCGCGCAGCTTTGGTCAGCACTTTGGTCGCCGTCAAACACCCCGATGACCCAGAACCATTGATCGCAGTAGGCCGTGCCGTTGGAGAAATTACCCGTCAACCCATTGGCGACAAAGGCTTCGGCTTTGACCCTGTCATGTTCATCCCACGATTTGGCAAAACATTCGCCGAGTTGCCCGTAGACGTGAAAAACGAGAACAGCCATCGCGGGCAATCATCAAGACAAATGCTGGCGCTGATGCGTGAGCGTTGGTTTGGTGCATGAGCCAAGACATCCAACAACTGATGCGCCCGGGCACGCTGTCACTCAGCAGCCTGCCGCCGCTGTCTTTATACGTGCATTTGCCGTGGTGTTTAAAAAAATGCCCCTATTGCGATTTCAATTCGCATGAGTGGCAAAGTGGGGCTGGCGCAGACCTGCCTCAACAACGTTACTTAGACGCCTTGTGTGCTGACCTTGAACACAGCTTGCCCTTGGTTTGGGGGCGTGCGGTGCACAGTATCTTCATAGGCGGTGGAACACCGAGTTTGTTTTCACCTGCAGCGATTGATAGGTTGATCAGCGATTTGCGCGCACGCTTGAACCTTGAAGCCGATTGCGAAATCACGCTAGAAGCTAACCCAGGCACTTTTGAGAAAGACCGATTCAAAGCCTTTCGGGCGGCGGGTGTTACGCGCTTGTCCATTGGTGTGCAAAGTTTTAATGATGCGCACCTCAAAGCGCTTGGCCGTGTGCATGACCGCGCCCAAGCCATTGCGGCAATGGAAGAGGCTGCCAGCGCGTTCGATACTTTTAACCTTGATTTGATGTATGCCCTGCCAGGGCAAACCTTGGTCCATCTAGAAGAAGACTTAAACACCTTGCTCGCGTTTGAGCCGCCGCATGTCTCGGTCTATCACTTGACGATCGAGCCCAACACTGTGTTTGCTAAATTCCCCCCGCAAGTGCCACAAGACGACGATGCCTACGCCATGCTCGATCGCATTACCGAGCGCACGGCCTTGGCAGGCATGCACAGGTACGAAGTCTCGGCCTATGCCAAGCCGAACCACCGTTGCTGGCATAACCTGAACTATTGGCAATTTGGAGATTACCTGGGCATTGGCGCTGGCGCGCACAGCAAGCTGAGTTTTGCGCACCGCATCGTGCGCCAAGTGCGTCACCGTGATCCGCGCATATTTATGGAACATGCGTTGGACGCTTTGCGTGCGGAACGCGCCGTGTCGCAAAGCGAAGAAGTCGCTCGTGCGGATTTGCCGTTTGAATTCATGCTCAACGCATTGCGCTTGCCCGATGGGTTTTTGTTGGCAGACTTTAGCGAGCGAACAGGGTTGCCTGTAACGGTATTGCAGAAAGCGCTGGCGCGCGCCGAGAGCCAAGGGCTGATCACCCGAGATTTACAAAGAGTGGTTCCCACAGCGTTGGGATTTGATTTTTTGAGTGACTTACAAGCCTTGTTTTTGCCTGAGACGTGATCAGCGCATTTCCTTAGAGCGAACCCATTACAATCTCGGGTTGGATTTCAACACGGAAGCTTGGCAGAGCGGTTGAATGCACCGGTCTTGAAAACCGGCGAGGATGTGAGTCCTCCGTGAGTTCGAATCTCACAGCTTCCGCCAGATGCCTTGTGTTTAAATTTACTTTGGTATTTCCGTAAAAATTACTTTGCTATTTGTCTTAAATTTACTTTGGTATTGTCAGGCGAATTCAAGTACTAAGCTTAACGCAAATCCCCTTTTACGTGATGTAGGTTGAGGGGGGCCACCACGGCAGGCATGTTTGCCCAGGCGCAATTTGAGCGCCAAAAAGCGGGAAGTGAATAATGCGGTTACGGGGTAACTAAAGTAGAAAAAATTTGAAACGCCTAGCGCAAAACATCAAACAAATTGTTATAGCTATCCGTCCAAGCCTTGAGTTTGGGCTGGGTTTCAATGGGGGTGTAGTCTTGCGCTTTTTGTAATGAAGCGATCAATTTTTTGTTATTGGTGACCACCACGAAGTCGGTGGGGTAGAGGGTCTTATCTTGGGGTCTATTGGCAATCAAAATGGCTTGCATGCCTTCTTTCTCGGCAATGAGTTTGACCATAGGAGCCAAGTTGATCAAGCGGTTGGTCACGTTGTAGACAATTGCTCCGTCTTCGCGGATTTGCTTTTTGTATCCACGCAAGGCCTCGACCGTCATTAGGTGCATGGGTATGGAATCGGAAGAAAAGGCATCTACGCTGAGCATTTGGAACTGATTGGACTGTTCTCTTTCAAGGCTTAAGCGGCCGTCGCCCACCAAATAATCGATCTTGGATTTAGAAGATGTCAAATACCAGAAATATTGCTTTGCGATATCGATGACAGCAGGAACCAATTCGTAAATACGAAAACTATCGCCCTCTCGTCCGTAGGATGTCAAGATGCCAATGCCTAAGCCTAATATGCCAACGCGAAT
This sequence comes from Burkholderiales bacterium, assembly GCA_018969975.1. Taxonomy (GTDB): domain Bacteria; phylum Pseudomonadota; class Gammaproteobacteria; order Burkholderiales; family Burkholderiaceae_C; genus Limnohabitans. The sequence continues at coordinate 11,214 of JAGWXI010000063.1, read as the reverse complement.
GGATGGCTCTTCTTGTTGGTAGAAAGTAATTGTTCTGGCGATACCAGTGTCAGGACCGAAGTAGCTTACTGGCTTGGTACGTAGAGGTTCATAAGTGTGCTGCCATCCGTGGCTGATAACACCGTGGTACAAATCACGAACAGATTCAGGCGTATTGTTTTTATCGGACTCGGAGACACGCAAGGTGCCATAAAAATCGCGGTGCTGCAAAATGGTTTCTTCCGATGTTTGAGATTCATGCCACAGCAACCAAGCCATTGCGCAAGTCAAAACAATGGCGCAAGTTATCAAGCTTGAATTCAATTTGGCGGTAATAGCCGACGAGGGCGCACGCCACAACACATAGCTAGCCAATAGGCCGCAAGAAACCAGGGCCAGAGGGAGTTCGGCAAAGGAGTTGAACACCAAAGGAGCAAGCAAGCCCACCATCAAGCCACCCGCTGCGCCCCCAACAGATAGGCAAAGATAAAACTGCGTGATGTATTGCGCGGCAGGCCGAAGCGAAGCTAATTCACCATGGCAAAACATGCAAGCCACAAATAACAAGATACAAAACAAAGGAAGCGCAAGATAAATGTTCATCGTGGAGGCGTAGCCCTCGTACATGCCATAAGTTGTGATGACAAGTAAGGCAAATAAAAGGGGAATGAAAACCGGCCGCGAGTACCAACCGCTTTTTCCGCGTGAGCTACCAACATCAAAAACCAAAATAAAAGTGACTAAATAAAGTACCAAAGGCACGATCCATAAAAACGGAACAGATGCAATGTTTTGTGTGATGTGGTTGGTAAAAGACAAAAGCAACACGGACCCGAGGGTGGCAAGCAATAGCCATAAGGTGTAGTCTTGTTTGCTAGGAGCACTAACCACGACTTCTGCTGTTGAAGTTGTGGATCGGGGAATTTCAGGCGCCACTTCATGCCGATTTGAATGCCATGCGGATACCACAATCAAAATGGCATAAACAACATAGATGCCACTCCACAACCACGCTTGGCTGTGCAGATCAATATGCGGTTCTATCAGGGGAGGGTAGGCCAACAAAGACAGGAGCGAGGCAAAGTTGGAGAGGGCAAACAGTCTGTACACCTTGGCTTGTGGATAACACCTTGCAAACCAGGCTTGAACCAAGGGGCCGGTAGTAGAGAGCAGCAAATACGGTAGGCCAACTGTGACCAAAAGGAGCAACAAAATTCGGGTAGATGGTTCGGTATCTGCTGTTGGTTTCCAGGCATCGCTGGCGATGATGGGTAAGCAAATTAATGAAACAACTACGACAGTAGATTGAAAAATAGCTTGCGTGCGTTTATTTAATTTGCGCACCACAAAATCTGCGTACCAGTAACCCAGCAGCAAGATCATTTGGAAGAAAACCATGCAAGTAGTCCAAACAGCCGAAGACCCACCAAACCATGGAAGTATTTGTTTAGCAATGATGGGTTGCACCATGAACAAAAGAAACGCGCTGGTGAAGATGGTGACTGAGAAATAAATCATATGAACACTTATGGGGTGATTTAAAACGAAAGGCCGTATCTTAATACTTTAATACTGAAAAAACCCACCGAAGTGGGTTTTTTTTAACTCTTTGATGACACCAATAAGGCGATCTGAAAACCTTTAAGCTTAAGAGATCAATTAGAAAAAACTATCAAAAATAAGCAAGTTCTTTCAGGTCTATCAATATTCTTTGGATAACCGATTTTGAGCTGTGACTTTCTTGAATTACATCGCGATTGCGCAAACGCATGTACAAGCTGTTGTCTTGTTTGAGTCCGGTCAGCACTTCATCCATCACAGTTTGATTGGACTGGAGATCCAAAAATTCTTGAACTTCTTTGGCTAGCTTGTGGCCATTAATGGTTCCTGCTGGATTTTTCGCAAGAAAGACGGAGTCTTTATCGTCGACTAATCTGCGAACAGTCACGAGCGTCAAAATTTGACGGCTGAAGTCAATCTTGACACTCTTTGCAAATAAATTTTGAACAATAGGAATATCCATCAAGATTGGAACGCCTGAGTTCACGTTGTCTTTCTCGCGCTCAATCATTCCATTCAAAACATAAGTTTGACCAAACTTCACTCTGGCGCTCGCATTTACTGCATTCCTAGATTGAATAAGTGCAATCTTTGCGTCTTCGGTTGGTTCAATAAATGAGCGACTGGCACGTATCGATAGCAACACATTTTCATCGTCCATGAAAGTAGGCGTGATTGACAAGCTGGTACCCACAGACTTGTCTTGAAGTGTATAACCAGCGACCTGCGTACCGCTTTGAATAGATACTGTACGTCCGCTGAAAAATACAGAGGGCAAGCGATCAACAGCTGACAGGCTTGGGCGAGCAATTACCTCATTCTTGGCGAAAAGTGAATTAGCGATGTTGAGTGAGTAGAGCAATGATGATGCGGTTGTGGTGATATCTCCATTGCCTATGAGTTTGCTTCTAGGAGAGCTAAATGTGTCCATGATAATTTTCAGGCCATCTAGCAAATTGATACCCTGGTTTCGGGTTACTGTTTCTTCTGTCCGAATCATGGTCACTTCGATCATGGCCATCGGTGGTTTTTCACCATCACAAGGTTTAGGTAAGGTCAGTGTTGTGGCGTTTTCTTCCGATGTGGGCAATTGAAGTTGTGGCAACCCTTCTTTTTGCAAAGACAAAGCAGGATTTAGATCGCAACGCCACCACAACTGATGCGCTGTGTCTTTAGATTCTTCTGGGGGTTTTTCTTTAGCGGCTTCCTTGGCTTTGCCCGTATCCGCTTGCGCTAATTGCACACCATCAAGACTTGGAAAACTTAAACTTGTTTTCATGGTTAGCAGTTGGTTCACGCGCGAATTCACATAGTCTGCGTCAGAAGATGCCCCCTTTTTGTTAGCAGTCAGCGCATATTGCCTAGCGAATTCTTTGGCTTTCTCTGGGCTTTGAGCCAATGCAGCTTGGATTGCTTTGAGCCTTAGAAATTCAGGACTTTTCCAATCCATTGCATCCAATTGCACAGTGGCCCAGTAGCCTGATTTCATGTCTCCCGCCAAGATCGAAGCTTGTGCAAACCCCATTAGGGCTCGCGTTGAATTTGAATTGATTGCATAGGCTTCTGAGAAAGATTGCTGAGCGAGATCGTATTTTTTAGCGACAAGATGAAGTTGTCCCAACTGGAGAAGAGCGGGCTCTAAATTACTGTCTAGCGATAGTGCAGTGACGTATCCAGTGACAGCCAAGTCATAGCTGGCCTCATCACCCGCCTCATACATCATTTGGTATGTCAAAGCATTGAGGAAATGAAGCCCTGCGTTTCTGATGTCAATTTTCAAAGCAACGCTAAAAACAGAATGGGCTTTTTGTAGATCACCTTGTTGTAAATATTCCGTACCACTTTGCATCAGTAATTGGGAATTGGTGGGATCCGCTTTTTTCGAAAAACTGGGTTTGATGTAGTCAGAGGCTTTTAAGGGCGCCGTACTAAATATGTTCTTTGGGTTGTCCATGACGGAGCATCCACTAACTGCTAAAACTAGAAGCGACACTGGTAGCAAACGAAAGCGCAAGTTCATAAAACCCTCTGAAAAATATTTAAAAAACCTCAGAGTGAATGTAAATTAAAAAATTTGCAATTAGCAGTAGTACAAGACTACTTAAATGACGGTTTCGTCACTATGAAATAAAGGCCTTAAGCGAAAAGTTTTATTTAACTCTCTGACTACCTGCTGTAGACAAACTCACAACCACGCTTGGTTGCACCAAACGTATTTTGTGAAGATCTTTTCCGCTGGCACTGAGTGCATTGACTAATTTAACGTTGAGTTGCGATCGCACCGAGGAGAGTTCTTGCGGATTGTTCAAAGTCCATGCTTCTACTTGAAATCTCAAACCCTCTTCTTCAAGCCCGATTAGATAAACGCGAGGCGGTGGTTTTTTTAATAATTCTTGACAGTTAGTGGCTGCTGTTTGCAAGATCTGTTGTAGATGTTCAATAGATTCCTCTGGGTCAGCAAGTACATCAATCGCAATTTGGGTTCGTGCCTGTGATCGCGATAGATTGGTAATTTGCGTTGTGATGATCATCTCGTTGGGCACCACAATCTCACTGCCAGCGATGTCCTCGATAACAGTAAATCGTGTGCGAATATCTTTAACGATGCCTTCGCATTCATCGATCTTGACATGGTCTCCAATTTTGAGAGAACGCTCAAAAAGTATTAAAAACCCACTGACATAGTTGGCAGAAATATTTTGTAGTCCAAAACCTAATCCAACTCCAAGCATGCCCCCCATCACCGATAGCACAGTCAAATCGACGCCTACAGCAGATAAGCTAAATAATGTGCCCAACACCAATAAGCTAATCCGAATGAGGCTGGAGCTTACTTTTCGAAGAGAGAGATCATCTACAGCCTTGTTAAGTACTTTGCGCTCAATAAGGTAAGACAACCACAGCGTGATAACAATCATCACCACGATCGATAGCATGCCCTCAAATAGCGTGCGCATATCCAATTTGGATTTACCAAAATTGAGTTCAATCGATTGCAGTTCGTTTAAAACGCGCGGTAAGAGGCCTGTGATCCAAAGTAAACCGATGATCCAACCCGTCCAAGCGATCAATCTTTCCACTAAGCGCACCCACATCGATTCTGGATAAGCCACCAGTAAAACGCGTGCGATTAATCGAAACCCCGACATCAGGGACAAAACGTAAATAGCCGTTCTTAGAAAAACAGCTTCTTGGTAGCCCTTGAGTCCATGGTGGGCAATAAAAACAATACCTAGGGCGATGAGCGGGAAAAGTAATCCATCAAATTGCCGCTCCCCGAACAATATGGAGTCTTTAGGGGCACCTTGACCCATAAACTTAGTCACTAGCCAAGCAACAAGCAAAGAGGCAAGCAATATTCCCGCATCCATCATGACAATGGGATTACGCCAGTCTTGGGTCCAATCAAGAAGTTCGAGCATCATGTTGCGAGTTTAAGGTGCACAACAGAAAGCAAGGGTTTTTACTAGGCCTAAACGAAATCAGGCATCAATCTGTTGTGCATCGAAAGACAAGGCGGTTTTAGCCTAGAAAATATTATTTTTAAAGAAAAGGGCTCCTATGCGTGGTGACAAAGTGCTGTTGATAGAAGACGAACTCAAGATTGCAGAGTTTGTAACCAAGGGTCTCAAGGATGCTGGTGCTGAAGTGACGCATGTGACCGATGGAGTCACCGGACTTCAAGTTGCTTTGCAAGACGCGCATGACGTTTTAGTTTTAGACATCATGTTGCCCGCGATGAATGGTATTGCGTTGATGCAAGAGTTAAGGCAGAGAGGAAATATGCGCCCCATCATTATCTTGAGCGCCAAAATTGATCTGGAAGATCGACTCGAGAGTTTTGAAAAAGGGGCTAATGATTACTTGCCTAAACCTTTTTATGTAGAGGAACTGGTAGCCCGCATTAAAGCGCTCAAACTCAAAGCATCAAAAGAAACACCCGAATCAATCACCTACAAAAGCCTTACCCTGAACTTGGTCAACAGGCATGTGGATTGGCAAGGCATAACCACCATCTTGAGCCCCAGAGAATTTAGTTTGCTTGGCTACCTTATGCGCTCACCCGGGCACATTTACTCTCGGCAACAAATTTTGAAACACGTCTGGGCAATAGATTTTGATCCGGAGACAAACATAGTGGATGTCTGTGTTTTGAGAATCAAAAGAAAACTTGAACGTAAAAATGCTGGTATGGCTTCACCCATTGAGTCGGTTCGAGGTGTTGGGTACCGTTTATGCATTGAGGCGTTGGAATGAGAAAATTATTTGCTCTTCGCATATTTGTTCAAACCTTTCTAATTACCGTTTTTATTATTGCGATCAACCGTGCGACGGTTCATGTCTTAATTCCCTCGCAAGTGGAAGAGGAAATAGCGCAAGAGATGGCTCAATTCATGGGTCAATGTGCGCAAACATTGCCAGATCAAGTTGCATTTCATGACTGTGTGCGTTTGCATGGAAAAGACAGCATGACCAAAAGTTTTTCGTCTAAATATATTTTTTGTAATGAAGGGAGTGCATCGCAAGAAAATTCTCTTTGCTCTGCCATGCAGGTCAAAAATTCTGCCCCTTTATCCATCACAGAATTGAATGAACAAGGGGCAACCATAGAGTCTATAAAAGTGGGTGACCAAGAATTTTTTAGGGTTGGAGTCGTTGATGCTGATAGAAAAAAATCGACTGTACTTTTTCCTAAAGAACACATAGACACTATTTCAAAAATGTTATTTAGCTATAGAGACAGGAACTATATTTTGGTGTTGCCAGTACTCATCCTCTCGGTCTTGTTGATGGCTTTTTATCTGACGTTCGTCACACTCAAGCCTATCAAATCGATTGAGAAATCCATTGCAGGTTTGGATTTGAAAACTTTCAAATATGCCAGCCCTCTTTCTTCGCCCTACAAAGAGTTCGATAGCATTGTTAATTCATTTGAAAAACTCAGAGAAAACCTAGAAACAAGTTTTCAGAAAGCAAGACGATTTGCTTCTGATACCTCACACGAATTACGAACCCCTTTGACAATTCTGCGCGGCAATGCAGAGGCGCTGATGAAAGAGTTTCCAATTGGTTCGCATGAACAAATTCGGATATCCATGGTTGCATCTGAAATTGACAGACTGATCAATATTGTTCAAAAACTATTGTGGTTATCCCGTGCAGATGCCAATAAATTGGCGCCTTCATTTCAAGAGATTAATTTCAGTGATTTATTGAATCAATGGGTCTTGGATGCAAAAACATTCAATCCAAAATTAGAGCTGTTGAGTGAAATCGAGCCAAAAGTAATGTGGCAATGTGACCCCGATCTAGTGCATCAGCTTATATCTAATCTCTATGACAACGCGGTCAAGTACAACATCGATAAAGGCTGGATTCGAATGCGCTTGCAACAGGACGCAAAGCATTTTCATTTTTCGATTGAAAACCCAACAGATGCTTTGCCTATTAACTTCGAACAACAGGCGTTTGACAGGTTTTACAGAGTTGACTCTGCACGCTCGCGCAACGTGGATGGCTTGGGCCTAGGACTTAGTTTGTGCCAAGAAATTGCATCTGTTCATCTAGCAAAAATCCACATAGAGGTGACAAAAAGTGCAACTGTTATTTTTAAGATTACAAATGCAAAGAATATTGCGACCTGATATTTCGCACAAAGAGCGCAGTATGCTTACTTTCTCTTAACCAACTCCTGTGCATCCCGATATTGCGCACCAGTAAACAACTGACGAGGGCGTCCGATTTTGTATTCGGGGTCGCCAATCATTTCGTTCAACTGGGCAATCCAACCCACGGTACGCGCTAAGGCAAAAATTCCGGTGAACAAGTTCACGGGGATACCAATGGCACGTTGCACGATGCCAGAGTAGAAATCAACATTGGGGTAGAGCTTGCGTTGTACGAAGTAGTCGTCTTCCAAGGCGATTTTTTCGAGTGCTTTGGCGAGCTTGAACAGGGGGTCGTTTTCTAGGCCGAGTTCAAGCAATACTTCGTTGCAAGTCTCTTGCATCAACTTGGCGCGTGGGTCGTAGTTTTTATAGACACGGTGACCAAAGCCCATGAGTTTGACGCCAGAGTTTTTGTCTTTGACTTTCTCCATGAACTCGCCGACTTTCGCAACGCCCCCCATTTTTTGAATATCTTCAAGCATGTTCAAGCATGCTTCGTTAGCGCCACCATGGGCCGGGCCCCACAAACAGGCCACGCCAGCTGCGATGGCTGCGAAGGGGTTGGTGCCCGAGGAGCCGCACAAGCGCACAGTGGAGGTAGAGGCGTTTTGCTCATGGTCAGCATGCAAGATAAAGATGCGGTCCAAAGCCCGCTCTAACACGGGGTTGACTTTGTATTCTTCACAAGGTGTACCAAACATCATGCGCAAGAAGTTGCCTGCGTAGCTCAGGTCGTTCTTGGGATACATGTAGGGCTGACCAATGGTGTATTTGTAGGCCATGGCCACCAAGGTAGGCATTTTGGCGATCAAGCGGATGGCTGAAATATCGCGGTGCTCGGGGTTGGTGATGTCCGTGCTGTCGTGGTAGAAGGCCGACAAGGCACCCACCAAGCCAGTCATAACAGCCATGGGGTGGGCGTCGCGGCGGAAACCGCGCAAGAAGAATTGCATTTGTTCGTTGACCATGGTGTGGTTGGTCACGAGTTTGGTGAAGTCGTGCTTTTGTGTGGCGTTAGGCAGTTCACCTTTGAGCAACAAGTAGCAAGTTTCTAAATAATCACATTGGGTGGCGAGTTGTTCAATGGGATAGCCACGGTAGAGCAATTCGCCTTTGTCGCCATCGATGTAGGTGATGCCAGATTGGCAAGCCGCTGTCGATAAGAAACCAGGGTCGTAGGTGAACATCCCCGTTTGTCCATATAACTTGCGGATATCGATCACATCTGGACCGATAGAGCCTTGGTAGATGGGCATCTCAATATCGGGACTGCCGTTGCTAAATGACAGGATGGCTTTGTTATTGGAGAGTTTCATGGCGGGGGTTTCCTAATGTCAGTATTGCGGTCAGTGTCTCAACATATTCAGCACCTCAAGTGCTTCTTCTTGTGTCACGGTGTCTGGCATTTCTTTGCGCTTGAGAAGTAGGTCAAGCAAATCGTTGTCAGACAAATCCATCAGTGCATACAAACCGCGGGCGTGCGACACGGTGAGCTGCGATTCGTATTGTTGAAAAAATTGTTGAATAAATAAATCGTTTTCTAACAAACCACGGCGGCTGCGCCAACGCAGTTTGCTCAAAGCACGTTCGTTCAAAGCTTGGTCACCCACCAAGCCATCGAGCATGGGATCGCCAACCGAAGTGTCGCGAAAGGGTAATTCAACGTTCATAACTAGATAGCGCGACGCACCATCAACTCTTTGATCTTGCCAATGGCCTTGGTAGGGTTCAAACCCTTGGGGCACACATCGACGCAGTTCATGATGGTGTGGCAACGGAATAAGCGGTAGGGATCTTCCAAATTGTCTAAGCGGCCAGCGGTGTCTTGGTCACGGCTATCAGCAATAAAGCGATAGGCTTGCAACAAACCAGCAGGTCCGACAAATTTGTCGGGATTCCACCAGAAAGAGGGGCAACTGGTGGAGCAACTCGCGCACAAAATGCATTCGTACAAACCATTCAATTCGTCGCGTTCTTCGGGTGACTGCAAACGCTCTTTTTCTGGAGGTTGGGTATCGTTGACCAAATAAGGCTTGATCGAGTGGTATTGCTTGAAGAACTGGGTCATGTCGACAATCATGTCGCGGATGACTGGTAGTCCTGGCAGTGGTTTCAATACGATCTTGCCAGGCAAGGTTTTCATATTGGTCAAGCAAGCGAGGCCATTTTTACCATTGATGTTCATGGCGTCAGAGCCGCAGACGCCTTCGCGGCATGAGCGGCGAAAGCTGATGCTGGGGTCGACTTCTTTGAGCTTCATTAACGCGTCAAGCAACATGCGTTCGGTTCCGTCGAGTTCGACCTCGATGGTTTGCATATAGGGCTTGACGTCGGTGTCGGGGTCGTAGCGGTAGATTTCAAACGTGCGTTTTGTCATGGTGTGTGCCTGATCAGAAAGTACGGGTCTTCAAGGGGATGCTTTCCACAGTGAGTGGTTGCATTTGTACGGGCTTGTAAGTGAGCTTGTTGCCATCACGGTGCCACAGCGTGTGCTTGTGCCATTCGGTGTCGTTACGGCCATTGGGATGTTCGGGCGTATCGCCGTAGTCGTCGACGGTGTGCGCACCACGGCTTTCATGGCGGGCTGCTGCAGAGACGATAGTGGCTTGCGCACACTCGATGAGGTTCTCTACTTCTAGAGCTTCGATACGCGCGGTATTGAAGATTTTGGATTTGTCTTTCAATCCAATGTTCTCGACACGGGTACGCAGTTTGGCGATTTCTTCCACGCCCTCGTCCATCGACTTTTGCGTACGGAAAACACCTGCGTGGTATTGCATGGCGGTGCGAATGTCGTTGGCCACGTTTTGTGCGTATTCGCCTGTGCTGTTGCTCTCCAAACGCGCCAAACGCGCGAGTGAAATGTCTGCAGCGTTTTCTGGCAAATGTTTGTGGTGTTTGTTCTTTTGGTTGAACTCGACCACATGGTTGCCAGCGGCACGGCCAAATACCAGTAAGTCTAACAATGAGTTGGTACCTAAACGGTTTGCTCCGTGCACGCTCACGCAGGAACATTCGCCCACTGCATACAAACCATTGACGACTACGCTCTTGTTGCTTGCGTCTTGCGTTACCACTTGGCCGTGGATGTTGGTCGGAATGCCACCCATTTGGTAGTGGATGGTCGGCACCACAGGAATAGGTTCTTTGGTGATATCGACGTTGGCAAAGTTGTGGCCAATTTCGAACACCGAAGGCAAGCGCTTCATGATGGTCTCGACGCCCAAATGGGTCATGTCGAGGTTGATGTAGTCTTTGTTAGGACCGCAGCCGCGACCTTCCTTGATCTCTTGGTCCATGCAACGTGAGACGTAATCGCGTGGTGCCAAATCTTTGTAAGCAGGTGCGTAGCGTTCCATGAAGCGCTCGCCCAAGCTATTGCGCAAAATCGCGCCTTCGCCTCGGCAACCTTCGGTCAACAACACGCCCGCACCGGCAACGCCAGTAGGGTGGAATTGCCAAAACTCCATGTCTTCCAAAGGAATGCCAGCGCGTGCTGCCATGCCCAAGCCGTCGCCCGTATTGATGAACGCATTGGTCGATGCAGCAAAGATACGGCCTGCACCGCCGGTAGCGAGCATCGTGGTTTTGGCTTCCAAGATGTAGAGCTCGCCTGTTTCCATTTCTAGGGCGGTGACGCCAACTACGTCGCCACTTTCGTCGCGGATTAAATCAAGCGCCATCCATTCCACAAAGAAAGTGGTTTTAGCAGCGACGTTTTGTTGGTAGAGCGTATGCAACATGGCGTGGCCTGTACGGTCAGCGGCGGCGCATGCACGTTCAACGGCTTTTTCACCGTAGTTTGCGGTGTGACCACCAAAAGGACGTTGGTAAATCGTGCCATCTGGGTTGCGGTCGAAAGGCATACCCATGTGCTCTAAGTCGTAAACCACTTTAGGCGCTTCGCGGCACATGAATTCGATAGCGTCTTGGTCGCCCAACCAGTCTGAACCTTTGACAGTGTCATAGAAGTGGTAGTGCCAGTTGTCTTCGTTCATATTGCCCA
>JAGWXI010000062.1 GCA_018969975.1 Burkholderiales bacterium | reverse complement strand
TGCTTGTCCGCTGGTTCGGTGCAGGCGCTCTTGGGCAAAGGCTAGCTGCTCGTGGCTAAGCGTGACGCCATACATTTGCGCACCAAAATCTAGCGCGCCCATTTCTGCCAAAGCCCCCCAGCCGCAGCCAATCTCCATCACCCGATCGCCTGCCTGAACGCCCGCCATATGCAATGCTCGGCGGACTTTAGCGCTTTGGGCTTGCGAGGTTGTCGATGAAAAATCACCATCAAACCATGCTGATGAATAGTTCATGGTTTCATCGAGCCACAGCTTGTAAAACGCGTTTCCTAAGTCGTAGTGGGCTTGGATGTTTTTTTGACTATTTGCGCGCGTGTTGCGCTTGAGGAGGTGCTTGATGCGGTAATACGTTCGTCCTAGCCAATGGCCAAATATCAAGTCGTCAATATGTTTACGATTAGCAATGCATAAACGCAGCAGGCTGGGGATGTCATTAGAAGTCCAGTCACCTGCAATAAAACTTTCTGCAAATCCAATATCACCCGACTTTTGGGCTTGCGTAAGAGGATTCCAGTTGTAGAGGTGCAAAGAAGCATGGATTGCATCGCCTCGGGCTTGACCAAATTGAGAGATTTGTCCATCAGGCCAGTGGACAGTCAGTACACCATGTTGCAATTGCTCCAACAATCCCACAATACGCCGCACGGATGTTGGCAACGTGTTTCGCAGCACATCTGCTTTAACAAAAGACGTTGGGTTTGTAATAGTCATCAAAAAGCCTCAAAAATATCAACGGGTTACAAAATCTTGTGGGGGGTTTGGTTTAGAAAAAAAACGTATCTTCTTTCGCCACAATTTAAAAGCTTGCCAATGGATACGTACAAAAACCATCAGTGTCATTAAAGGGAATCTAACCAGAGCACGCGTTAGGGCCTGTGCAGTCAGAGCAGTAAGACGGCCACTCACACTTGTTTGTAGCAGGGGGCCTTGTTCGTCATCATGGTCAATACGTGCAACGATGCGATCATGCGTTCGCATAAAGCGAAATCGATATTGCCCTGTCACATTACAAAAGGGCGAAACGTGGAAAACCTTTTTTGCAATATGTTCGACGCCCCATTGCGCTTGGTCTATCAGATAGCAATGGCGCTCGCCAAAGGTGTTGTTGACTTCAACAACAATGGCTCGCAGCACGCCTGAGGGTTGATGGCAATACCAAAAACTCACAGGCTTGAAAGTAAACCCGAATATGCGCGGGTAGCATTGAAGCCAAACTTCACCATTAGCGTCATGGATGCCTTCGCTGTTGAGAAGGGCATCTAGCCAAGCTAATGCACCACCGCTAGCGGCGTCTCGACCATCACCGTGGTCTTTGTCATAAAAACTGATGCACGCAGATCGATTAACAGCCAATACCTTGCTAGCTTTTTTTGCCAGCGCGCGCATAGGCAGAAGTAAGAAAAAGGTGCCGTAGGCAAACGCATGCTGTGAAGGGCGCAACCTTGCATGGCGTACCTGCCCAAACCCAATGTGTGGTTGACCATCGTTAGTCGTCATGCGGCAAGTGCACCCAGGACACCAGACGCAGCATCGCGTCCAGCTTTGTAGCCATCTTCATGAAACCCATAACCCATCCAAGCCCCAGCAAACCAGGTGTTTTGTTGACCTTGCAGGTTGGCTAATGCGTTTTGAGCCTCTATGGCAGCAAGATCAAAAACAGGATGCGCGTAGTTGTATTCCCCAAGCACCTTGCTGGGATCGATAGGGCGCACCGGATTGAGTGAAACAATCACATCGGCAGAAAAAGGTAAGGGTTGCAAACGGTTGATCCAGTAGTGCAAACACACGCGACTCGTCTCAAGGCTCAGATCAGTTGCACGTTCATAATTCCAAGCAGCCCAAGCACGTTTTTTTTGGGGCATTACCGTGGTGTCGGTATGTAAAACTGCACGGTTAGGGTGGTAGCGAATCGCCTGGAGCAAGGCGTGTTCTTCTAGAGTGGGTTGCGCCAAAAGCGCCAAGGCTTGATCGCTATGGCATGCCAAAACCACCGCGTCAAATCGTTCAGAACCTTTGTCTGTGTAAACCGTTGACCCATGCAAACTGCGCTCAATACGCCTTACCGGTGTTTGCAAATAGGCTTTGGGAATGTGCTTTAACAATGCGTCAACATAGAACTTGGCGCCACCCGTCACGGTGAACCACTGCGGTCGGTTCACCACTTGAATCAAACCGTGGTTATGACAAAAACGAATCATGGTGGCAACCGGAAATTGCAGCATCTGATCCGTTGGGCAACTCCATATGCAACCGAGCATGGGGAGCAAGTACCCGTGGCGAAATGCATAGCCTAATTGGTGTGTATCTAAAAAATCACCTAAGGGCTGCATTAGCAAATGGTCTTGCCCACGCAGGGCGAGTGCATTGGCTAATGCGTTGAATCGCAACACGTCGCGCAACATGCCTAAAAATTCAAGGTTTACCAAATTACTGCGTTGCGCAAACACCGTATTGAGGTTGGAACCACTCCATTCCAGCGTATGTTGTTTTGCCAGTCCTTGGGCTTGGACTGAAAAAGACATGTCGGAGGCTGAAGTTGCTATCCCAAGTTGCTCAAAAAGAGCTATTAAACAGGGGTACGTACGCTCGTTAAAAACCAAAAAACCCGTGTCAACGCCGTGCGTTACAAGACCGTGGGTGCCTGGTAATGTGACATCAACGGTATGCGTGTGCCCGCCAAAATAGGACCCCGCTTCAAATAGAGAGACTTCTGCTCGATGGCGCAAGTGGTAAGCAGCAGATAAACCAGAAATGCCTGAACCGATAACAGCTACCCGCTTGATCATTCGTTAGCGCCTTTGACCGCGAGCAATTTTTCAACTTCGTTGACAAAGACTTTATCTTGCGGGCCGGTGATAGAGCCGAAGCTTTTAACCGTTTTACCATCGCGACTGATCAGGTATTTGTAAAAATTCCACTTCGGCGCTGTGCCTGTTTGATCGCTTAATTGCTTAAACAAAGGCATCGCATCTGACCCGCGGACAGCTGTTTTGGTGAACATGGGAAATTTCACACCGAAAGTGTTCTCACAAAAATCAGCGATCTTGGCATTGCTTTCAGGTTCTTGCGAAAAATCATTGCTAGGAAAACCCAGCACGACAAGGCCGCGGTCTTTGTATTTGGCGTGAAGCGCTTCAAGGCCTTTGTATTGTTGTGTAAAGCCACAAAAGCTAGCTGTATTGACAACTAACACCACGTTTCCTGCATACTGACAAAGCGATTGTGGCTTTTCATCTTGTAGCCGCAAGACCGTGTGTTGCAAAAGTTTGGGGCAAGCTGCAGTGAAGGCTGACGTATTCGTAGCAACAGGGACACTGGTAGCAGCCAAGACCAAGTGGCCGTTACAAAATCCCAAGCCAAGAAATAGTAAAAAATTGAATAGTCGTTTCATGGTGTCATCATGTCTGAATATGAACAAATTGTTGTGTTGTCAGAGCAATTCCCTTGACTGCCTTCTGGAATTGACCCGCCTAGAATGATGCCATCATGCAATTTCCCCTCGTCAGACCAGAATTTTTAACAAAAATTGTTACACCTCTAGAAGCGGTTGCGTGCGTCGCCTCGTTGCGTCAAAAAGGCGCGGTTGTTTTTACCAACGGCGTTTTTGATGTATTACACCGAGGGCATGCAACTTATTTAGCGCAGGCGCGTAACTTAGGGGAAAGCTTGGTCGTGGCGCTCAATACGGATGCTTCTTCTAAACGTTTAGGCAAAGGAGATGATCGTCCCCTCAATGTGCTTGAAGACCGGGCCGCATTGATCGCAGCCCTGGCGAGTGTTAGTTTGGTCACTTGGTTTGATGACGACACGCCTTACCAACTCATCGAATTGCTTAGACCGGATATTTTGGTCAAAGGAGGAGATTACGACATGACTACTTTGGCTGAAACCAAGTTAGTCTTGTCTTATGGTGGACGCGCTCAAGCTATTCCCTTTGTTTCAGGTTATTCAACAACGGCCTTGGTGAAAAAAATACGCTTAGGCTAAAGGCCAAATACAGTGCGCCAAAGCTTCAGAATATCTTCACGCCATACATGCGCCTCGGTCAGTGAAATTTGTGTGGCCAATTCATCTAACCGTGCCTGGTGCTGTACTTTACGAAGTGCCCGATAGGCGTTTCCGGCGGCAAGACCTACCCCAGACGGCAATAAGCCAGCTTGTTCGCAGCGCTCAAGCAACTGAATGTTGCCAACATTGGCCAATAACTCCGAGTGTTTATGGGCGTAAGCCAATACCAAATATTGAACAGCAAACTCAACATCGACCATGCCGCCTGGGCTGTGTTTGACATCAAATAAATCTGGCTTGACAGGCCGAGCCGCACTGAGCTTATGTCGCATTGCCATAATTTCATCGCGTAAAGCACCATGATCGCGAGGAGCGTTAATGACTTCCACGCGCACCGCTTCGAGTTTTTCTCGCAAAAATATTTCACCATAGCAACTTCGTGCACGCGTCATCGCTTGGTGCTCCCATGTCCAAGCCGTATTGCTACCGCGTTGGGCTTGGTAATCTGTAAACGCCTCCAGCGTAGTAACCAATAAGCCGGAGTTGCCATTGGGGCGCAAGGCAGTATCGATTTCGTACAAGTCACCTTCAGAGGTTTTGACGCTCAGCCAATGGATGAGTTTGCGAACAAATACGGCATATATTTCGCCGGCACTTTCGTGGGGGTCGTCATAGACAAAAACAATATCTAAATCGCTGCCATAACCGAGTTCTTTCCCACCGAGTTTGCCGTAGGCCAAGATCGCAATTTGTGGCGTTTCGCGATGGCGTTGCTTCATGCGTTGCCAGACCCAGTGACAAGCAATATGGAGAACGCTATCAGCCAAGGCACTTAAGTCATCAGCAACTTCTTCGACGCTAAGACGCCCTTGCACATCGCGCGCTAGCGTTCGAAATACTTCAGCATGGTGTGCACGGCGCAATACATTGAGCAAGCTTTCTTCATCGTCTTCATGGGTTGATGTCAATGCATGCAGTCGTAACGCGAGTTCACGATCAAAGGCCCTGGGGTCAAAGCGTTCTAAAAGCAAGGCATCCGTTGCTAGTTCGTCGATCACTCCAGGATGACGCATTAAATACCGTGCTGGCCAGCGTGCGAGGCCGAGCAAGCGAACGAGTTGTTCATGCACACGAGGACGTTCTACTAGCAAGGCCACATGGCCATCGCGTCGAAGCATAGGAGCAATCCAATCGCACCAGCGCAAGGCAGCTTCTTCGCTGATACGCGACTCTTCTAACCAGAGTTGTGTGCGTTGCAAAAGTTTGATGAGTCTTTGCAGTGCATCTTCTCGCATACCACGCACAGCAGGCAATTCCACCCAAGTGGCGACCCGTTCGCGTAACTTTTCTTGTAAGTGCGGCATCAAACCCGATAGGTCAAAGAAGGCAGTGGGCCAGGTGTTGTTGGCCGGCGTCACCCCTTGCGAAGCGTTGGTTTGGGGCGAAGTTTGCTCACCCTCACCAGAGCCCCCCAGCAAACGCTCAAATTCGATAGCCACCGTATCGCGGTGGGTTTGCAACTGCGCGAGGAATACCGATGCATCTGCCAAGCCCAGCGTCTGGGCAATCCATGCCAAATCTGCTTGGTCGGTGGGAAGGCTGTGGGTTTGTTGGTCGTCTAGGTATTGAATACGATGCTCAACCCGGCGGAGGAACACATAGGCGTTTTCTAATGCTTGTGCGGTTTGTGCTGTCATGACCCCGGCATTTTGTAATCGCACAAGTGCGTCGCTCGTGGCCCGTGTACGTAACTCAGGGAATTGCCCACCGCGAACAACTTGCAAGAGTTGTACTGTGAATTCAATTTCTCGAATACCGCCACGAGCGAGTTTGATGTCATTGGCGCGTTCAGGTCGACCAGCGTGGCGCATCGCCGAATATTGTCGAATTTGTTGGTGCAGGCCACGCAATGCGTCAAATACGCTGTAGTCCAGATAACGCCTAAAAACAAAAGGGTAAACCGTTTCGCGTAGCGCCACTGCGCGCGACACAGCACTTCGAGGCGCAACTACCCTGCTTTTGAGCCAAGCAAACCTCTCCCATTCGCGTCCTTGGACTAAAAAATACTCTTCCAAAGCCTGACGAGAAATCACGACTGGGCCTGAATTGCCATTGGGTCGAAGTGCAAGGTCAACGCGAAATACACATCCGTGTTCAGTGACTTCTCCAATCATCGACTGCATTGCTTTGACAATTTTGGCGAAGTACTCATGGTGACTGATACGCCCAGTGCCCAACGCATTTCCCTGCGCATCCATTGCACCCGTGGTCTCTCCGTCTTCGTCGTAGACATAGATTAAATCGATATCGCTAGAAACATTGAGTTCGCGGGCACCTAATTTGCCCATGCCCACAATCCAAAGCGTGGCAGCTTCGCCGTCAAACAGTTGCGGCTTGCCATGGCGCTTTGCTAACTGGCTTTCGGCCTGCGAGAAGGCGATATCTAATGAAAACTCGGCCAGGTCGGTCATGGCATGGGTAATGCTGGACAAATCTGCTTGTTCACAGCAGTCCATCACCACCAAACGCTCAAATACCAGTTGCCGCAAGATTCGTAATGCAACAGCAGGCTCGTGTGTGCTTGCTAAGCGGTTAAAGCCTGTTTCCAAATGTTCTAGGGTAGGGGCGCCAGTTGGTAGCAGTGCTAGTTCCTGCGCATAGCGGCGCCGCAGACGTTGCACTACCCTTGGATAAGCGCTTAGGTCGTTATTTGCGCGAGAGATAATTGCCCCCACCTTGTCAGCACCATGAACCAAAAGACTGAACCTGCCGAAGCACTTGCCGCAAGCGAGTCACGAATCGATGGCGTCTATCGCTTAATGAAACGCATCTTATTAGTGCTGGCGTGTGCATGGGCATTGCTGTTGATGGGGTGGGGCAGTCTCTATATTTTCATTGTGCCTCGAATAGATGACTACCGCCCCTTTATTCAGAAGCAAGCAACACAGGCACTAGGTATGCGGGTGGAAATTGCCCATATCAGCGTGTTGGGGGGATGGTGGACACCGCAGCTACGGATTGAAGACCTCAGGTTATTCGATCTGCAAAACCGTGAAGCGCTGCTGCTGCCACAAGTTGACGTAGTCGTCTCTGCGGCTTCATTGGTTCGCGGCAAACTGCAGCAACTGGTCATCGATCAGCCTGAGCTTGAAATCAGTCGCGATGCCCAGGGACGCGTTTGGGTAGCCGGACTCGATATAGGGCAGACGCGCGAAGGCAGCGCTGCAGATTGGTTTTTTTCGCAACCCGAGTTCATTATTCGCAACGGATCTTTGCGTTGGCGAGACGAAATGCGCGGGGCACCTGAGCTAATCCTCTCGCATGTCCAAGTAGTGCTGCAAAACCGTGTGCACCAGCATTTGTTGCGCGTCGACGTCACCCCGCCAGAGGGTTTGGGCCAGGGCTTGTCCGTGCATGGCAAGTTTTCGCAAAACCCCCTTCAGCCTAGCGGCGATTTTCGCTTTTGGAGCGGTGTGCTGTATGCCAACGCACCCGATATCGATCTTTCCTCCCTGCGCCAATGGTTGCGTTTTGACCGCGGTATTTCTATCTACGAAGGGAAGGGGGCGGTACGGGTTTGGACCGACTGGACGCTGGGCCAATTGACGGGTGTGACTGCTGACATGGCGCTAGATGCTGTTGATGTGCGTCTAGGTGAACGGCTCCAACCCTTGGTATTGCGCCATGTGAGCGGGCGTATTGGCGCCAAATGGCTCAATGGAGAGAATGAAATCAACAGCCAAGATTTGGTCTTTGATACCCAAGAAGGAGAAAGCTGGCCAGGGGGTGTTTTACGCTTGAGTTGGCAAGGCGAAGACTTCCATCAGGGCACTTTGGCAGCTGACCGATTAGATCTCCATGCTTTAGCCCAAATTAGCCAACGCCTACCCTTGTCAGAGCAATTGCATGCCCTGCTCAAACATGCGCAACCCAAAGGTGAAGTCAGCCAACTCACCGCAAACTGGAGCCAATCAAACGCCAAGTCAAAAGAGGCAGAGCTCAATTACAAAGTCAAAGGAGCTGTTCAAAATTTCCAATGGGTGCATGACAAAAAAGCCCCCACTCCCTATCAAAATTTACCTGGCGTCGCTGGTGCCCAGGTAGAGTTTGACTTCACGCATCAAGGCGGTAAAGCGCAGATCGCAGTTAGACAAGGTGCCGTGACTTTGCCCGAAGGCTTGGATGATCCAAGAGTCGTACTAGCCGACGCTTCCGCACAGGTCCTATGGCAAATTAAACCCGTTGATAAGCAGGCATCTTCGTCGCATGAACCTGAAATCACGGTGCAAGTCAAGCAGGCACGCCTGCGCAATTCTGATGCTGCAGTGGAATTCAATGGTTCATGGACAAGCGGCAAAGACCAAGACCGCTGGCCTGGGGCGATAGACCTCACTGCAAATATCACTCGCGCGCAAATCAAACAAGTCCACCGCTATCTACCTGTCTATTTAGATGCAGATACGCGCACCTATTTAAAAAATGCACTCACTTCGGGAGAGGCTACGCAAGCTAGTTTACGTATACGTGGCAACTTGGCGGATATGCCTTATGAGAACGCCAAATTGGGCGAGTTTCGGCTTGCTGCCCAAATCAATAATGGCCAGTTTGCCTACATGCCGCCTGTCAAGGGCAAACCCACCACATTAGCCACTACATGGCCCGCGATCGCCTCGCTTCAAGGTGAGTTGGTGCTTGAGCGAAATGCTTTGCAATTCAAGGGATCAGGCAAGTTAGTCGGCGCGCCTCAAATCGCTTGGACCAAGATAGAAGCCTCCCTGCCCGATGTGAAAGCGCTGGAGCTTCGTGTGAAAGCGCAGGCACGAGGCCCTTTATCTGAAATGCAAACCTTGGTTGCCCGCACGGCCCTCAACGACCTCACAGACCGTGCCCTTGAAAAAAGCCAAGCCACAGGCCTGGCCGAATTCAAAATGCAACTCCATTTGCCTATCCGTGCATTACAAAAAACATCGATACAAGCCAGCTTAACTCTGCAAGATAACGATCTACAAATCATGCCGGGTGTTCCCGTTCTCAACAAAGTCCGGGGCGTCGTGCAGTTGGACACACAAGGGCTAGAGACCAAAAACCTGAAAGCGCGCATTTGGGGGGGCGACGCCCAAATCGAAGGCGCCCTGTCTTTTGATCCGAATAAAACAGACAGCACCGAGAATTTGCGGATAAAGGGGGTGGTTTCTGCAGAAGGACTACGGCAAGCAAGCGAGCTAGGTGCATTTACGCGCTTAGGTACATACGCTAGCGGCAACACTTCCTACACCGCGGTGGTGGCAATACGCAAGGGGCAACCCGAGATACTGCTTCAGAGTGACCTGCGTGGCATGGCTTTGACATTTCCAGAGCCTATGAAAAAAGCCGCTTCGGCGAGTTGGCCGATGCGTTTGGAGACCAAACTGAGCAAAGAGTCGCTCGCGCCCAAATCTAAGGTTCTCCATGACCAAATCAGACTCTCTGTGGCGAGGGTTCTGTCGCTTAACTATGAAAGAGACATCTCTACCCCAGCAACGCGTGTGATACGAGGCTCCATTGCGCTGGGACAGGCCACTGCAGAGGCCCCGCCCGTTCGTGAGGTTGGCGTAAGCATGCAGTTTCAGCAGCCCCAAGTGGATTTAGATGCGTGGAATGAAGTGATGACGCAGTTCACTGCAGCCGCTTCCAACAAGTCAAAGGCCAAATCAACAAAAACCACTTTAGTGGGGCAAGAGATGGAAGCCGCTGGCGCGCAAGACTATTTGCCGGCACTTTTGACAGTTCGTGCAGACCAATTGAAACTCGCGGATCGGTTCATTAACCGGGTTGCCGTAGGCGGGGTACGCAGCGGGGAAATATGGCGCTTGAATATCGCTGCAGATGAGCTCAATGGCACTGCCGAAGTTCGTCCGGCTACGGCTACTTTGCCCGCACAGTTATACGCGCGCTTGTCTTTTCTCAATATTCCACCAAGTTCAGTACCCGATGTAGAGCGCATGCTCAGCGACGAGCCTTCTAGCATCCCCGCATTGGACGTGGTGGTTGCCGACTTGACGCTGCGTGGACGCAAATTAGGGCGGCTAGAAATGGATGCCATCAACCGTACCAGCGCCAATGCTGGTCGTGAATGGCGTCTCAATAAACTCAATCTCATTACGCCAGAGGGCAGTTTGAGCGCAACTGGTTCGTGGGCGTCGGATGGGCCGCGGCAACGTCGAACACGCTTGGACTTTGTGATGGATATCAAAGACAGTGGCCAGTTACTAGCCCGTCTTGGAACCCCAAACGCTGTTCGCAATGGATACGGCAAACTCCAAGGCAAAGTGTCATGGCTAGGATCCCCGATCACATTGGATTACCCGAGCATGTCAGGGCAATTGAATGTGATGGTCGAGAAAGGCCAATTCCTTAAATCCGAGCCTGGTGCAGCGCGCTTACTTGGGGTGTTGAGCTTGCAAGCCCTGCCAAGGCGACTGATGCTCGATTTCAGCGATATCTTCAGCGAAGGCTTTGCCTTTGATTTTGTGCGCGGTGATGTCCGCATAGAGCAAGGTGTAGCGAGCACCAATAACCTCCAAATGAAGGGCGTTTCTGTTGGCGCTGTACTCGAGGGAAGCGCTGATATTGCCAAAGAAACTCAAAATATGAAGGTAGTCGTCGTACCTGAAATCAATACCAGTGCCGCGACTCTTTATATGGCGGCCATCAACCCACTAGTAGGTTTAACAAGTTATTTGACCCAATTGGTTTTAAATAAACCCCTGACCAAGGCGGGCACTTCCGTATTTTTGATTGACGGAACTTGGAGCAATCCTCGCGTGACCAAGAGCGACTGATGCGCCCAATTACCAACCGTTTGTTGGGTCGATGGTCCTTGTGGATGTCACTTTTGTTTTTATTAGTGTGTATGGTGGGCATCTTGATTTGGCTAGCGGGGCGCTATGAAGTTAGTCAGGTTCAAACCCAGGTAGCGCAAGACGCTTCAGATGCTGTGGCCGATATACGTATCGGCCTGACGCGCAATGTGCAAAATTTACAAGCCCTGCAGTTCACAGGACCGGCCTCCGTTGCTTGGGAGCAGGAGGCGGGTATTTTGCTGCGCGAGCACCGGGAGTGGTTGCGTTTGGAATGGCGCGACACACGGATGCAACTGCAGTCGGAAGTAGACAGCCCTTTCCGTAATCCCGTATTTAGGCATATGGGCACAAGCTTTCAAATGCCTGAAGTGGTGCAAGCCTGTTCCGTAGCCCAGCGACAAAGCGGCCCTGGCTACAGCACGAGCACCTATGTTCCGCAGGCCAATGGGCAAGGTCTAGAAGTCATGAATTTGTGCTTGCCGGTTTTAAATAATGGGGAGTTGATAGGGTTTACCGTAGCCACTTACGCATTACAAGAAATATTGGCCAATTTCATCAATACGAATTTGCTACGTAACCAAGAAATCTCGTTTACAGAAGCAGATGGCACGCGATTGGCTATGCACGGTGCGGTTGAGCGCAGTGAAAGAACCTTTTCTGCAAAACAATTGCTTACGTTACCCGGAAACACCATGGTGTTGCGACTAGATAGTTGGCGCGTTCCGCCTAATTTATTTCCCAATATTCTTACTGCGCTAGTGACTTTGATGGCTTTCGCGCTTGCTGGCGTGATGGGGTTGTTGGCCAGGGATATGCGCAGACGCCAACGCGTAGAGGTCGACTTGGCGGAGGCGTTGGCCTTTCGCAAAGCAATGGAAGACTCTTTGGTCACTGGACTGCGCGCGCGCGATGGCCAAGGGCGCATCACTTACGTTAACCCCGCTTTTTGCGAGATGCTTGGGTTTACAGCCAAGGAGTTATTGGGACACGGTATTCCTGCCCCTTATTGGCCGCCAGAGATGGTCGATGAATATGGCAAGCGCCAGGCTTTGCGACTCGCAGGCAATGCGCCTCCCCGGGAAGGGGTTGAATCTGTCTTTATGCGAAAAAACGGTGATCGCTTTGCTGTACTTATATTTGAAGCGCCACTTATCAACGCCAAGGGACAACAGGCCGGGTGGATGAGCGCGGTACTCGACATAAGTGAGCAAAGGCGTATCGAAGAACTCTCGCGAGCTAGTCAAGAACGATTGCAAGCAACTGCACGCCTTGCCACGGTGGGCGAAATGGCGTCGCTGCTGAGCCACGAACTCAACCAACCCCTTGCAGCAATCGCAAGTTATGCCACGGGCAGTGTAAATTTGCTCCATGGGACCACATTGGCCGACCCGCAATTAATTAGTAGCTTGCAAGAAGCCATGCAACGCATTGGGCAACAAGCCGAGCGCGCCGGCAAGGTGATCAAGAGCGTGCATGATTTTGTTCGCCGACGCGATCAGTCGCGCGTTGACGTATCACCGCGTACTTTGCTAGATAACGTGATGCCATTGGTGGCATTACAGGCGCGCAAATTAGGGGTACGGGTCGAGTTGCGTTGCGCCACTGATTTGCCTCATGTCATGTGCGATCGCACCATGGTTGAACAGGTGTTGCTGAATTTGTCGCGCAATGCTATGCAAGCCATGCAGGATGAGTCGCCCCATAAATTACTAACACTATGGGTGCGACTAGGAGCCCCTACAAATGGTCAGCAATGGTTAGAGTTTGTGGTGTCAGATCAAGGACATGGCATTGCCGAAGAATTGGCAGAGAAACTATTCACGCCCTTCTTCACTACCAAAGAAGAGGGCATGGGACTGGGCTTGAGTTTGTGCCGCACCGTGGTGGAGCAGCACGGGGGAGTGCTCCAACACAGGCCTAATCAGCCGCGAGGAACGGTATTTAGTTTTACATTGCCTCAGGCGTAAACCGAAAGAAATTTGCAAATGCAACCAACCCAAGACGCGCTGGTGTTTATCGTTGATGACGATGCAGGAGTGCGGGAGGCTCTTGCATGGTTGTTGCGTTCGCGCCATTTGCCTAGCGAGTCTTTTACCAGTGCTGATGCCTTTGCGGCATTTTTAAACGCCAGACCAGGTGTGCCATGGCGTCCAACCCAGCCAGGGTGTTTGTTACTCGACGTGCGTATGCCAGGAATGAGTGGCTTGGCGCTTTTTGAGCAGTTGGTTGCGCGCGACTTGCTGGAGTCCTTGCCCGTGATCTTTTTAACAGGTCACGCCGATGTGCCTACGGCTGTGGACGCAGTCAAACGAGGCGCCTTTGATTTTTGCGAAAAGCCGTTTTCAGACAACGCACTGGTTGACAGAGTTGAACAAGCCTTATTGCGCTCTGCAACAAACTTACAGTCCTTCAAGGTCAAACAAAGCCGGCAACAAAACTTGGCGGAACTTACTGAGCGAGAGCGCGATGTGATGCGATTGGTCTTAGAAGGCTTACCGAATAAACTGATAGCTGATCAACTTGAAATCAGTGTACGTACCGTAGAAGTCCATCGCGCACGGGTATTTGACAAAATGGCCGTCAAGTCGGCAGTGGAATTGGTTAATTTACTCAGAAGCTGACGCTTCTTTTGGGCAATGCAATTTAGTTGAATTTAAGGGCTTTTGTTGTTCTCATCGGTACTAGCGTTATCACCTGTTTTTTCTTGATCAACATCACGTCGCCCAGAAAACATGGTCCACCAAACAATCAGCACCAGTATCAAACCAGCGCCTAATGCTTCGAGCAAAATCAAAACCATGAAAGAACTCCTGTGGCGTTTGGTGTGGCTAGTAATTGTAGGTAGCCTCGTAGCTTGTGGAAGTAGTCCACGCAAAGTAGTGGTCGACGAATCACCCGCCCCTGTTGCCCCGCCTGCAGCGCCTCTAGCAAAACCTGCAGAGACAGTACCTCGTGCATCGGGCGGTTTAGCCGGCACAGCAGAGACGCCAAGCCCGCAAAAGTCTTATCGCAGTCGCTGGGTTCCTGTTGCGTGGACGGATCTCCCGGGCTGGCAGGAGGACGATTTGTCAGATGCTTGGAATGCATGGCTACAAAACTGCGAGCGGCCTGGCCCCTTGTTCGCGCCCTTGTGTAAACAAGTCAAGCAACTTTTGTTAGCGGATAACCAAGACAAGCGCCTGTGGCTCATGTCGCATTTACAGCCTTATCGGGTGGAGTCATTAGACGGAAATCCAGATGGCTTATTGACCAGTTACTACGAGCCCTTGATGGAAGCTTCTGCCCAAATGCGGCCAGGTTTTGAAGTGCCTTTGTATGCTCCGCCTGAGGCTTTACTTTTAGCCAAACGTGCTGGCGTTCCTTGGTTCACAAGACAACAGATTGATACCTTGGCGGAAGCGAAAAATGCTTTGCGTGGCAAAGAAGTGGCTTGGTTGGCAGACCCAGTAGATGCCTTGGTCTTACACATTCAGGGCTCTGGACGCGTGCGCATTACCGAGGCAGATGGACGAACACGCGTTGTGCGCCTGGCTTATGCCGCCTCGAATGAACAAGCCTATGCGAGCGTAGGGCGATGGTTGCTGGAGCGAGGCTTCATTCGCGATGCATCTTGGTCAGGTATCAAAGCGTGGATAAGTGCTACGCAAATAAGCAACCCCAAATTGGTGCAAGAAATGTTGTGGAGTAATCCGCGTTATGTGTTTTTTAGGCCAGAGACACGAACGGGCAAAGATGCTGAGCTAGGACCTCGGGGCGCGCAAGGCGTACCTCTGACAGCAGGACGCTCTTTGGCGGTAGACAAAGATTCGATTCCATATGCAACCCCGTTATGGTTGTCGAGTTCTGGGGCCAACGGCAATTTACAAAGATTGGTGTTCGCCCAAGACACGGGAAGCGCGATAGTGGGAGCGGTGCGCGGAGATTATTTTGCGGGGACTGGCATACAAGCAGGTGAATATGCTGGACGAATGAAACAATCTTTGCGTTTATGGGTTTTATGGCCCAAGTGAACAACCCTTTGTGCAAAAAGTAGCCCCTAGTAAACCCTATATGTCGCTGACGCGGCGGAGGGTTCTCACTTTTGCCCTCTACACTTTGTAGCGGCACCTGACCCCCTTTGGAGAAACCCATGAACGCACCCTTGCCGGAACATATCCGCCGCGCCTTAGAGAACGTCACGCTGGATGACAAATACAGCTTAGACGTCGGTCGCGCTTTCATGAGCGGTGTGCAAGCTTTGGTCAAGTTGCCGATGTTGCAACGCCAACGCGACGCATTGCAGGGCAAGAACACAGCTGGTTTTATCAGTGGTTACCGCGGCTCGCCGCTTGGAACTTACGACCAAGCCTTGTGGAGGGCCAAAAAATATTTGCATGCGCAAAACATCGTGTTCCAACCTGGTGTAAATGAAGAGTTGGCCGCTACTGCCTTATGGGGCACACAGCAGTTGGGTTTTGCGCCAACAGGCAGCAACAAATTTGATGGCGTCTTTGGTATTTGGTATGGCAAAGGCCCAGGTGTAGACCGTTGCGCCGATGTGTTCAAACACGCCAACATGGCTGGCACTACACCGTGGGGTGGCGTGTTGGCTGTGGCGGGTGACGACCATGTGGCCAAGAGCTCCACGGCAGCACACCAAAGCGACCATATTTTTAAAGCGTGTGGCACACCAGTGTTTTTCCCTGCCAGTGTGCAAGACATTCTCGATTTGGGTGTGCATGCATTTGCCATGAGCCGTTTCTCCGGCATTTGGTCGGGCATGAAAACCATCCAAGAAATTGTGGAGTCCAGCGCGACTGCGGTGATCGACCCTGAGCGTGTCAAGATTGTGTTGCCAGATTTTGAGATGCCTACGGGCGGCGTGCATATCCGTTGGCCGGACGATGCCTTGAGCCAAGAGGCGCGCTTGTTTGATTTCAAGTGGTACGCCGCACTGGCCTACATACGCGCCAACCGCTTAAACCACAACGTGTTGCAAGGACCGAATGACCGCTTCGGCCTGATTGCCAGCGGCAAAGCCTACAACGACACGCGGCAAGCGCTTTTAGATTTAGGTTTGGATGACGAGACCTGCCGTCGTATCGGTATTCGTTTGCATAAAGTGACGGTGGTGTGGCCGCTCGAGGCACAAGCCACACGCGAATTTGCAACAGGCTTGCAAGAAATTTTGGTGGTCGAAGAAAAGCGCCAAGTCATTGAATACCAACTCAAAGAAGAGTTGTACAACTGGCGCACAGATGTCCGCCCTGTGGTGTTAGGCAAATTCAACGAAGCCGACGAGGGTGGCGGCGAATGGTCGGTACCCAATCCACGTGCTAGTACGTTGTTGCGTGCGAATGCCGATTTGAATCCATCTTTGATTGCCAAGGCGATTGCGCAGCGTTTACTGAAGTTGGGTGTGGACGCCGATGTTGCGTCGCGCATCAACGCGCAACTCGCCATCATCACCGCCAAAGAGCAAGCGATGAGTGTGAGTGTGGTGACAGCAGACCGCCAACCTTGGTTTTGTTCTGGCTGCCCGCACAACACCAGTACCAAAGTGCCTGAAGGTTCACGCGCGATGGCGGGTATTGGTTGTCACTTCATGTCCTTGTGGATGGATCGCAGTACGGCGGGGTTTACCCAGATGGGTGGCGAAGGAACGCCGTGGGTTGGGCAACAGCCCTTCGTCAACGACCAGCATATTTTTGCCAACATCGGCGACGGCACCTATTTCCACAGCGGCATCTTGGCGGTGCGCCAAAGCGTGGCAGCTGGTGTCAATATCACCTACAAAATTTTGTACAACGATGCTGTCGCTATGACAGGTGGACAGCCTATTGGTGAGCGCTCTGAGGGCCACACCACCTTGCAAATTGCGCAAAGCATGCGCGCAGAAGGCGCTAAGCGCATTGCCATCGTGACCGATGAGCCAGAAAAATACGAA
>JAGWXI010000061.1 GCA_018969975.1 Burkholderiales bacterium | reverse complement strand
TTCGGTGCATTGGTCAACCTGTTGCCAGGCAAAGACGGTTTGTTGCACATCAGCCAAATCAGCCACGAGCGCATTGGCAAAGTCACCGACGTCTTGGCAGAAGGCCAAATCGTGCGCGTCAAAGTCCTAGAGACCGATGACAAGGGTCGCGTCAAGTTGTCTATGAAAGCTTTGATGGAGCGCCCCGAAGCACCGCCAGTTCAAGACCATGAACAAAATGGACATGGCGGTAACCACGACGGCCACAACCATGAAAACGGTAACCACGGTCACGACCATAAAGACGGCGACCACGCGCATTGATTCGTAGGTGGCAACATGAAACGCAAGTTAATCGCTGGCAACTGGAAAATGAATGGCAGTTTGGCTGCCAATCAGGCTTTGTTGTCTGACATCCATACTGGCTTGCCGACTGCATTGGGCGGCAAACATGTGGATGTAGCGGTTTGTGTTCCAACTATTTATGTGGCGCAGGTACAGCAACTCGTGCTCAACTCGGAAGTAGCACTCGGCGTACAAGATTTGTCGGTGCACGCACAGGGTGCTTACACCGGTGAAACCTCCTCAGCTATGTTGAAAGATTTCGGTGTGCGTTTCGCCATCGTGGGCCATTCAGAGCGTCGCCAGTACCATGGCGAAACGGATGAGCAAGTTGCATTGAAAGCCAAAAACGCTTTGTCCGATGGCATCACACCCATCGTTTGTGTGGGTGAAACCTTAGCTGAGCGTGAAGCAGGGCTAACTGAACAAGTCGTCAAACGCCAACTCGCAGCAGTCATTCATACCAACGGGCATTGCATCAGCGAAATTGTTTTGGCCTATGAGCCCGTGTGGGCGATTGGCACTGGCAAGACTGCCACACCGCAAGAGGCGCAAGCGGTTCACGCGGTATTGCGAACGCAACTGCAAGCGGCCTCACAAAACGCGCTGCGGGTCAAAATTATTTACGGTGGCAGTATGAACGCTGCCAATGCATCGGATTTACTGGCGCAAGCAGATATTGATGGTGGCTTGATCGGTGGTGCAGCCTTGAAGCCTGCTGACTTTTTAACCATCATCGCTGCTGCAGCGAGATAAAAGAGCTAAATTTTTCGGAGTTCCTATGGAATTGATTTTTAACATTATTCAATTGTTACAACTGTTGTCTGCATTAGGCATGATCGGATTGGTCTTGGTGCAGCACGGTAAAGGCGCTGATATGGGCGCTGCGTTTGGTAGCGGTAGTTCTGGTAGTTTGTTTGGCGCAAGCGGGGGTGCTAACTTTTTATCGCGAACAACGGGTGTATTAGCGACAGTTTTTTTCGCATGCACACTTGGCTTGGCTTACTTTGGAAATCTGCGACCCGTTAGCAGTGGTAGCGTTCTTGAAAACGCTGTCGTCGCACCGGTTTCAACCGACGCAGCCAGTCAAACTGTCGAACCAGCCGCAATTGCAGCCTCTGGCGCTGCCCAAATCCCTACAAAGTAAAACGGAAGTTAGCTTATAGGGACCCCGCGGTGGGTAAGTGCATAAGCTTTTCGGGGTAAACTCTGAGGCTGTTCAGGTGGCGTTATCCCTCTTCGCTTCATGAAAAGCATCCCAAGGCCGTCGTGGTGAAATTGGTAGACACGCTATCTTGAGGGGGTAGTGGCGAAAGCTGTGCGAGTTCGAGTCTCGCCGACGGCACCATGGATTAATGAATCCAAACGCGAGATCGCGATGAGCTTAGAGCAATACCTCCCCGTTCTTTTATTTATTCTTGTCGGTTTAGCCATCGGTGTAGCACCCCAAGTTATTGGTTTTATCTTGGGGCCTAACCGCCCAGACCCCGCCAAAAACTCCCCCTATGAATGCGGCTTCGAAGCCTTCGAGGACGCGCGCATGAAGTTTGACGTGCGCTATTACCTGATTGCCATTTTGTTCATCTTGTTCGATTTGGAGATTGCATTTTTGTTTCCTTGGGCTGTCGCGCTCAAAGAAATAGGTTGGATCGGTTTTATAGACATGATGATCTTCCTTGCCATTCTCGTGTTGGGCTTTGCCTACATGTGGATCAAGGGAGCGCTTGATTGGGAATAAGGAAGTTGCATGGCAATTGAAGGCGTTTTCAAAGAAGGCTTTATCACCACCTCTTACGACTCGGTGGTGAACTGGGCTAAAACAGGTTCCTTGTGGCCCATGACTTTTGGTCTAGCCTGTTGTGCGGTGGAGATGATGCATGCTGGCGCAGCACGCTATGACCTTGATCGATTCGGCATGTTGTTTCGCCCCAGCCCCCGTCAGTCTGATTTGATGATCGTGGCTGGCACCTTGTGTAACAAGATGGCGCCAGCCTTGCGCAAGGTGTATGACCAAATGTCGGAGCCCCGTTGGGTTTTATCCATGGGTTCTTGTGCCAATGGTGGCGGCTATTACCACTACAGCTATTCCGTTGTGCGCGGTTGTGACCGTGTGGTGCCCGTTGATGTCTATGTGCCTGGTTGCCCGCCCACCGCAGAAGCATTGCTCTATGGCATCTTGCAATTGCAAAGCAAGATCCGTCGTGAAAACACTATTGCGCGTTGAACCCCATACCCATGAGCCATTCCATTCAAACTTTAGAGGCCGCGCTGCACGAGGTGTTGGGCGACAAAATCCAACACTTGGACTCTGCTTTGGGCGAACTCACGCTCACCGTAGCGCCAGTGAACTATCACGGGGTTGCGCAAACCTTGCGCGACGATGCGCGCTTAGGCTTTGAGCAACTTATCGACTTGTGTGGCCTGGATTATTCGCAATACAAAGACGGCGCGCATTCCAAATTCACCGATGCCCCACGCTTTGCAGTGGTGAGTCATTTACTGTCGATTGCGCACAACTGGCGTTTGCGTGTGCGCTGTTTTGTGCTGAGCGATGACGTGCCTGTTATCGCGTCTGTCAATGACATCTGGAATTCCGCTAACTGGTTCGAGCGTGAAGCCTTTGATTTGTTTGGTATCGTCTTTGAAGGCCATTTAGATTTGCGCCGCATCTTGACCGACTACGGTTTTATCGGCCATCCCTTCCGCAAAGACTTCCCCACATCAGGTCATGTGGAAATGCGTTACGACGCAGAACAAAAACGTGTGATCTACCAACCGGTCACGATCGAGCTGCGTGAGATCACGCCGCGCATCATCCGTGAAGACAACTATGGCGGCATCCACTGATCATGGCTGATATCAAAAATTACACCCTCAATTTAGGTCCTCAGCACCCAGCCGCACACGGCGTATTACGCTTAGTGCTGGAGTTAGACGGCGAAGTCGTGCAACGCGCAGACCCGCACATCGGCTTATTGCATCGCGCAACGGAAAAGTTGGCCGAGAGCAAAACCTATATCCAATCCTTGCCCTACATGGACCGTCTCGACTACGTGTCCATGATGTGCAATGAGCACGCCTATTGTTTGGCCATTGAAAAAATGATGGGCCTCGAAGTGCCTATTCGCGCGCAGTACATCCGCGTGATGTATGCCGAAATCACCCGCTTGTTAAACCACTTGCTGTGGCTCGGCTGCCATGGCTTTGACTGTGGTGCGATGAACATCTTGATTTATTGCTTCCGCGAGCGTGAAGACTTGTTCGATATGTATGAGGCAGTTTCTGGCGCACGCATGCATGCGGCTTATTTCCGTCCCGGTGGTGTCTACCGCGATTTGCCAGACACCATGCCGCAGTACAAGGCCAACAAAATTCGCAATGCCAAGGCCATGGCACGTTTGAATGAAAACCGCCAAGGCTCCTTGCTAGATTTCATCGATGACTTCACGCAACGCTTCCCCAAGTTGGTCGATGAATACGAGACCTTGCTCACTGACAACCGCATCTGGAAGCAACGCTTGGTCGATGTCGGCATCGTCACGCCAGAGCGTGCCAAGAACCTAGGATTTACCGGCGCGATGTTGCGTGGTTCCGGTGTTGCATGGGACTTGCGTAAGCACCAACCGTATGACGTCTACGACCGCATGGATTTCGATATTCCTGTTGGTAAAACGGGCGATTGCTACGACCGCTATTTGGTGCGTGTTGAAGAAATGCGCCAGTCCAATCGCATCATCAAACAGTGCGTAGATTGGTTGCGCGTCAACCCAGGCCCTGTGATCACTGACAACCATAAAGTCGCAGCGCCTAGCCGTGAAGGCATGAAGTCCAACATGGAAGAGTTGATCCACCATTTCAAACTTTTCACCGAAGGCTTTCATGTGCCCGAAGGCGAGGCGTATGCCGCAGTGGAGCATCCCAAAGGCGAGTTTGGTATTTATTTAGTGAGCGATGGCGCTAACAAGCCCTATCGTTTGAAGATCCGTGCACCTGGCTTTGTCCATTTGGCTGCCATGGATGAGATGGCCCGTGGCCACATGATCGCCGACACCGTGGCGGTGATCGGCACGATGGACATTGTGTTCGGGGAAATTGACCGATGAGTTCTGACACCACCCTCCACAGCACACCGCTGTCGGCCGCAACGATTGCGCGCTTCGATCGCGAGTTGGCGAAATATCCCGATGACCAAAAACAATCAGCTGTGATGGCTTGTTTGGCCATCGTGCAACAAGAACAAGGTTTTGTCAGTGCAGACAGCGAGCGTGCGATCGCCGCCCACCTAGACATGGCGCCGATGGCAGTGCATGAAGTCAGCACGTTCTACAACATGTACAACTTGCAACCCGTAGGTAAGTACAAGATCAATGTGTGTACCAACTTGCCTTGCCAATTACGCCATGGACAAGGCGCATTGGAATACGTGTGCAAGAAGTTGGGCGTAGAAGTCGGTGGAACCACAGCGGACGGTATGTTCACCGTGCAACCCGGTGAATGCATGGGTGCTTGTGCCGACGCGCCCGTTTTGTTGGTCAATGACCGCAATATGTGCAGCTATATGAGCCACGACAAAATCGATCAGTTGATCGATGGTTTGCGTGCCGTGAAAGAATGACGATGAACCTCGAGCAAGTCCTTTCCCAATTTCATACTAATTCAGTGGAAACGTGTTTCCATGGTCGTCATATGGGTCCACAAATCTTGGCGGATTTGAATGGCAAGAATTGGTCTGTCAAAGACTACGAAGCGCGCGGTGGCTACCAAGCCTTGCGCAAAATCTTAGGCAAAGATGGTGGCGAAGGTTTAACCCAAGACCAAGTGATTGCCATCGTCAAAGAATCTGGTTTGCGTGGACGCGGCGGTGCAGGTTTTCCTACGGGATTGAAGTGGAGCTTTATGCCGCGTCAATTCCCAGGACAAAAATATTTGGTGTGTAACTCGGACGAAGGCGAGCCGGGTACTTGCAAAGACCGTGAGATCTTGCAACACAACCCGCATATCGTGATCGAAGGTATGGCGATTGCTGCGTATGCCATGGGCATCAGCGTGGGCTACAACTATATCCACGGCGAAATTTTCGAGAGCTATGAGCGCTTTGAAGCTGCATTAGAAGAGGCGCGTGACGCCGGCTTCTTGGGCGACAACATCATGGGTTCGAACTTCTCATTTCAGTTGCATGCAGCCCATGGTTTTGGTGCTTACATTTGCGGCGAAGAAACTGCCTTGCTCGAATCACTTGAAGGTAAAAAAGGCCAACCCCGTTTCAAGCCACCGTTTCCTGCCAGCTATGGTTTGTATGGCAAGCCCACCACCATCAACAACACCGAAACCTTTGCTGCGGTGCCATGGATTATTCGCAATGGCGGCCAAGCGTATTTGGAATGCGGCAAACCCAACAACGGCGGCACCAAAATTTTCTCTATCAGTGGCGATGTCGAGCGTCCTGGTAACTATGAAATTCCGATGGGTACACCCTTCACCAAATTGTTAGAAATCGCTGGTGGTGTGCGCGCGGGGCGTCAACTCAAAGCAGTGATTCCTGGTGGATCGTCTGCCCCTGTGTTGCCTGCGTCCATCATGATGGACATCACCATGGACTACGACTCGATTGCCAAAGCAGGATCGATGTTGGGTTCCGGCGCAGTCATCGTCATGGACGACTCGCGTTGCATGGTCAAGAGCTTGCAACGCTTGAGCTATTTTTATATGCATGAGTCATGCGGCCAGTGCACGCCTTGCCGTGAAGGCACTGGCTGGTTGTGGCGCATGGTCGATCGACTCGAACGCGGCGAAGGCCGTCCTAGCGATATGGACTTGCTCGACAACGTTGCAGAAAACATCATGGGTCGCACGATTTGCGCCTTGGGCGACGCAGCCGCCATGCCGGTGCGCGGCATGCTCAAGCATTTCAGAGCTGAATTTGAACACCACATCACGCACAAGACCTGCATGGTCCCGGCGTACGTTTGACGGAAAAGTGCCATGATTGAAATCGAACTCGACGGTAAAAAAGTGGAAGTCCAAGAAGGCTGTATGGTCATGCATGCAGCTGAAAAAGCGGGCACTTACATTCCGCATTTTTGTTATCACAAGAAACTCAGCATTGCTGCCAACTGCCGCATGTGTTTGGTCGATGTAGAAAAAGCACCCAAGCCTATGCCTGCGTGCGCCACCCCTGTGACCCAAGGTATGGTGGTGCGCACCAAAAGCGAGAAGGCGATCAAAGCGCAAAAGTCGGTGATGGAGTTTTTGCTTATCAACCACCCGCTTGACTGCCCGATTTGCGACCAAGGCGGCGAATGCCAATTGCAAGATTTGGCGGTGGGCTATGGTGGTTCGACTTCGCGTTACGAAGAAGAAAAACGCGTGGTGTTCCACAAAGACGTTGGCCCCCTCATCAGCATGGAAGAGATGAGTCGTTGCATCCATTGCACACGCTGTGTGCGCTTTGGACAAGAAGTCGCCGGCATCATGGAACTCGGCATGTCGCACCGCGGTGAGCATGCAGAGATTGAAACATTTGTGGGCCAGTCAGTCGATTCAGAACTTTCCGGCAACATGATTGACATCTGCCCTGTAGGCGCATTGACCAGCAAACCATTCCGCTATAGTGCGCGCACATGGGAGCTAGGCCGTCGCAAATCGATCAGCCCCCACGACGCAACCGGTGCTAACCTCGTGGTGCAAGTGAAAAACAACAAAGTCTTGCGTGTTGTGCCACTAGAAAACGAAGACGTTAACGAGTGCTGGATTTCAGACCGTGATCGTTTTAGCTATGAAGCACTCGACAGCCAAGACCGACTCACGGCCCCCATGCTCAAACAAGGTGGCGAGTGGAAAACAGTGGATTGGCAAACCGCTTTGGAATATGTCGCCAATGGCTTGCAAGGTGTGAAATCGCAATACGGTGCTGAATTCATCGGCACTTTGGCTAGCCCACACAGCACCACAGAAGAGTTGTATTTGGCCGCCGCTTTGATGCGCGGCTTAGGTAGCCAAAACATTGACGCACGTTTGCGTGCATCAGACTTTCAGCACAACAACACCGCGCGTTGGTTGGGAACTGCTATTGCCTCTTTGGGTACTTTGCAGCGCGCCTTGGTCATTGGATCTAACGTGCGCAAAGACCAACCTTTGTTAGCGCTGCGTTTACGCCACGCAGTGCGCCATGGTGCTAAGTTGCATGCAATCAACGAAGTCGCTTTTGATTGGGCGATGCCAGTGGCTACACAGATGGTCTCTGAGTCTGCCAATTGGGTGCAAGCCTTGGCCGATGTGGCCGCTGCTGTTGCGCAACTCTCTGGCGCAACTGCTCCTGTGGCAGGCAACGCAAACAACCCGCAAGCACAAGCAATTGCAAAATCTTTGCACAGTGGTGATCGCAAAGCTGTTTTGTTAGGCAATGCAGCAGCACACCATGCCAAAGCATCTAGTTTGTTGGCGTTGGCCAATTGGATTGGCGCACAAACTGGTGCCACTGTGGGCTATTTGGGTGAAGCTGCTAACACGGTTGGTGCACAAGTAGTGGGCGCCGTCCCTTCGCACGGCGGACAAAACGCGGCACAAATGGCGCGTGGTGGTTTGAAAGCCGCATTGCTTTTGCATACCGAGCCCCATGCCGACATGGCGTATGGCGCAGAGGCTGTGCAAGCGCTAGAAAAAGCAGAGATGGTGGTGACACTTTCTGCTTTCAAAACCAATATGGAATTCAGCGATGTGCTGTTGCCGATCGCTCCCTTCACGGAAACTGCTGGAACGTTTATCAACACCGAAGGTCGCGCACAAAGCTTCCACGGGGTTGTCAGGCCTTTGGGTGAAACCCGTCCTGGATGGAAAGTGTTGCGCGTGTTGGGTTCTATGCTCAAAGTACCTGGGTTTGAGTTGGAGACGATCGAAGAAGTACGTGCCAAAGCCATTCCTGCCGACATCACATCACGTTTGTCGAATGCGTGTGATGTTGCTATCGATTTAACGCCTGCCACTGAGAAACCTGAAGTCGCATCTATTTACCAACTCGACAGCTTGGTGCGTCGTGCGCCTTCGTTGCAGATGACAGCTGATGCCAAAGCGGGGAGTGCCGCTTGATGGTTGACCTGATTTATAACTCTGGATTGCAGATGAGTACCCATTTCTTTTGGGTCCACTACGCATGGCCCGTGCTTTGGACGCTGATGAAAATTGTGGCTGTGCTGTTGCCACTTTTGGGTTGCGTGGCTTATCTGACTTTGTGGGAACGCAAAGCCATTGGTTACACGCAAATTCGCAAAGGCCCTAACCGCACTGGCCCAGGTGGTTTGTTGCAACCGATTGCGGATGCTTTGAAGTTGATGACCAAAGAAATCATCATCCCCACGCAAGCGACTACGGGGTTGTTTTTATTAGGCCCCATCATGACCATCATGCCTGCGCTGGCAGCTTGGGCGGTGGTGCCGTTTGGTCCTGATGTGGCTTTGGCCAATGTCAATGCTGGCCTTTTGTTTTTGATGGCGATTACTTCCCTAGAGGTTTATGGCGTCATCATCGCGGGCTGGGCGTCTAACTCTAAATACGCCTTCTTGGGTGCCATGCGTGCATCGGCGCAAATGGTGAGCTATGAAATTGCCATGGGCTTTTGCTTTGTGGTTGTGCTGATGGTCTCTAACAGCCTCAATATGAGCGATATCGTGATGGGGCAAGCCAGCGGCACGATGGCAGATCATGGGCTGAATTTCTTGTCTTGGAACTGGTTGCCTTTGTTGCCTATCTTCTTGGTCTACTTCATCTCTGGTTTGGCAGAAACCAACCGCCATCCATTTGACGTGGTCGAGGGTGAATCTGAAATTGTCGCGGGCCACATGATCGAATACTCCGGCATGTCTTTCGCCATGTTCTTCTTGGCCGAATACGCCAACATGATTTTGGTGTCGGTGTTGACCGTCGTCATGTTCCTGGGTGGCTGGTTGTCGCCCATTGATAACGCCTTGTTCAACATGGTGCCGGGCTGGATATGGTTAGGCATCAAAACCTTTGTAGTGGTCACCATGTTCTTGTGGGTGCGCGCGACTTTCCCCCGTTACCGCTATGACCAAATCATGCGTTTGGGTTGGAAGATTTTTATCCCCGTCACCCTCGTCTGGTTGCTGGTAGTGGGTGTTTGGATTCAAACACCTTGGAATATTTGGAACTGAGGCCGTACCCATCATGACTGCGATCACACGCCCCTCTGCTTTTTCTTTGCGCGACTTTTTGTCGAGCTTCTTGTTGCTGGAGCTCTTCAAGGGCATGGCCTTAACAGGCAAGTACATGTTCTCGCGCAGCATCACGGTGCAATTCCCTGAAGAAAAAACGCCTATCTCTCCACGCTTTCGTGGCTTACACGCTTTGCGCCGCTATGAAAACGGCGAAGAGCGTTGCATCGCTTGTAAATTGTGCGAAGCCGTTTGCCCTGCAATGGCCATCACGATTGAATCCGACCAACGCGCCGATGGCTCGCGTCGTACTACACGCTATGACATCGATCTGACCAAGTGCATCTTCTGTGGTTTTTGTGAAGAAAGCTGTCCAGTGGATTCGATTGTTGAGACACATATTTTTGAATACCACGGCGAGAAGCGCGGTGATTTGTATTTCACCAAAGAGATGTTGCTAGCAGTCGGCGACCGCTACGAACCAGAAATCGCCGCCAACAAAGCGGCTGACGCCAAATACCGCTGAAAGATTTGATGATGGATGCTCAATCGGCTCTTTTTTATGCGTTCGCAGCAGTCTTGCTGTTTGCGGCTTTTCGTGTCATCACCGCGCGTAACCCTGTGCATGCTGCGCTCTATCTCGTATTGGCTTTCTTCCAAGCGTCTGGTTTGTGGATGTTGTTGGAAGCAGAGTTCTTATCTATTGCCCTGGTTTTGGTGTACGTTGGTGCAGTGATGGTGTTGTTTCTCTTTGTGGTGATGATGTTGGACATCAATATCGACAGCATACGCATTGGCTTTTGGAAACACTTCCCCTTAGCTGCCACGATGGGCGCTGTGATTGCTTTGGAATTAGCCGCTGTGTTGTTAGGCGGTTTTAGAGTGTCTGTTCCGCACACTCCCCAATTGCCCGCGATGGTCTCGCCGATGGCAATGGATGCCGCTTCGTCTGCTGTTGCTGTGGGACATATGGTGGTGACCGAGGTCTCTAACACCAAAGCTTTGGGTGTGATGCTCTACACCGAGTACCTCTACCCCGTCCAAGTCGCTGCGCTCATTTTGTTGGTAGCCTTGATCGCTGCCATTGCATTGACATTGCGCGAACGTAAAGACACCAAAACCCAAAACCCTGCAGACCAAGTGCGTGTGAAGGCCAGCGATAGGGTGTCGTTGGTCAAGATGGCGCCTGTCAAGCCAGACCTTCCACCAGCCACTGAGCCGGAGAAATCAGCATGAGCATCTCATTAGGACACTACCTGACCGTAGGTGCAATTTTGTTTGCACTCTCTGTGATCGGTATCTTTTTGAACCGCAAAAACCTCATCGTGCTGTTGATGGCTATCGAGTTAATGTTGCTTGCGGTGAATATGAATTTCGTGGCCTTCTCGCACTATTTAGGCGATTTGCACGGACAGATTTTTGTTTTCTTCATCCTCACCGTTGCAGCCGCTGAGTCTGCTATTGGTTTGGCTATTTTGGTGCAGTTGTTCAGAAACAAGTCGAGCATCAATGTGGACGAACTCAATACGCTCAAGGGTTAATTTATGTCGCAAACCCTTCAAACTACTAATTTATTAGCCGTACCGTTAGCGCCCTTAGTGGGCTCAGTCTTGGCTGGTGTTTTTGGCACCCACTTTGGCGGTAACTGGTTAGGACGTCGCATCACGCACAGCTTGACAATATTAGGCGTGTTGCTGGCTTTTATCCTTTCAGTACAAACCTTACTCAGCGTTGCTGTTGACGGAGCAAGATACAACGAAACCCTCTATACCTGGATGGTGGTCGGTGGATTGAAAATGGAAGTTGGCTTTCTGATCGACGGACTCACCGCGATGATGATGTGCGTGGTCACATTTGTATCGCTCATGGTGCATATTTACACCATTGGCTATATGGAAGAAGACGAGGGCTACAACCGTTTCTTTTCATACATCTCGTTGTTCACTTTCTCGATGTTGATGCTGGTGATGAGCAACAACATGCTGCAACTCTTCTTTGGATGGGAAGCGGTGGGCTTGGTGTCTTATCTGCTGATTGGCTTCTGGTTCAACAAACCCACAGCCATCTTCGCCAATATGAAAGCCTTCTTGGTCAACCGTGTGGGCGACTTTGGTTTTATCTTAGGCATTGGTTTGATTGCGGCTTTTGCTGGAACGCTCAACTACACAGAAGCTTTCGCTAAGACTGCTGACTTAGCTGCACTCACATTGCCTGGCACCGAATGGATGTTGGTAACCGTGATCTGCATTTGTTTGTTTATTGGCGCGATGGGTAAATCAGCCCAGTTCCCCTTGCATGTGTGGTTGCCAGATTCCATGGAAGGCCCCACACCCATTTCTGCTTTGATCCACGCAGCGACGATGGTCACCGCTGGTATTTTTATGGTGGCCCGTATGTCACCCTTGTTTGAGCTTTCTGATACGGCTTTGAACTTGGTACTGGTGATCGGTGCCATCACCGCTTTGTTCATGGGCTTCTTGGGCTTGATTCAAAACGACATCAAGCGTGTGGTGGCTTACTCCACTTTGTCGCAGTTGGGTTATATGACAGTGGCCTTAGGCGCATCGGCTTATTCAGTCGCCGTGTTTCATTTGATGACGCATGCTTTCTTCAAAGCTTTGCTGTTCTTAGGTGCAGGGTCGGTCATCATGGGCATGCACCACAACCAAGATATTCGCTGGATGGGTGGCGTGCGTAAATACATGCCCATCACGTGGATCACCTCTTTGCTAGGTTCATTGGCGTTGATTGGTACGCCTTTCTTTTCTGGCTTCTATTCCAAGGACAGCATCATCGAAGCTGTGGCGGAGAGCGCATTACCTGCTGCAGGCTTTGCGCATTTCGCAGTGTTGGCCGGTGTATTCGTCACTGCCTTCTATTCATTCCGCATGTATTTCTTGGTATTCCATGGCGCAGAACGCTATGACCAAAATCCAGATGCACACCACGACGACCACGCGCACGATGATGGCCACCATGACCACACACCGCACGAATCACCCTGGGTGGTGACAGTGCCTTTGTTGTTGTTGGCTATTCCTTCAGTGGTGATCGGTTACTTCACGATTGACGCCATGCTGTTTGGCGATTTCTTCAAAGACGCTATTTTTGTCAACGAAGACAAACACGAAGCTATGCATGGGTTGGGCCACGCCTACCACGGTGCTATTGCTATGGCTATGCATGCTTTTAGTACTGCGCCATTCTGGTTGGCATTGGCTGGTGTTGTGAGTTCCTATTACATGTACATGATCAACCCGGCAGTTCCTGCTGCTATCAAGCGTGCATGCATGCCCATCTACACCTTGTTCGAAAACAAGTACTACATGGACTGGATCAACGAAAACATTTTGGCGCGCGGTGCACGTGCTTTGGGTATAGGCTTGTGGAGAGGTGCAGACCAGTCCGTGATTGATGGAGGCATCGTCAACGGTTCTTGGAAGTTGATAGGTGCAGTGTCAGCTGTGTCCCGTCAACTGCAATCGGGCTACCTCTACCACTACGCGCTGGCCATGATCGTTGGCGTGTTCTTGCTAATGACGTGGTTCGTCTGGCTCAAATAAGGAGAATAAGAAATGGGTTTATTGAGCCTTGCCATTTGGACGCCGATTGCCTTTGGCATCGTCTTACTGGCGTTTGGCCGTGACGAACATGCCAATGTGGTGCGCTGGATCGCATTGATCGGTGCCTTGTTTGGTTTAGCAGTCACTATT
This sequence comes from Burkholderiales bacterium, assembly GCA_018969975.1. Classification (GTDB taxonomy): domain Bacteria; phylum Pseudomonadota; class Gammaproteobacteria; order Burkholderiales; family Burkholderiaceae_C; genus Limnohabitans. Next base: position 3,786 of record JAGWXI010000061.1, on the reverse strand, counting down.
CCGATCTATCACAACTTTGAGATAGGCACATCTGCAATGCAGATGGTGGAGTCGGGGTTGTGGATTGCACGTTTCAATATCTTCTACCGCTTGGGCGTAGATGGTTTGTCTTTATGGTTTGTGATTCTCACTGCATTCATCACCGTAGTGGTAATCATTGCAGGCTGGGAAGTGATTACAGAGCGCGTGAACCAATACATGGGTGCCTTCTTGATTTTGAGTGGCTTGATGATTGGCGTGTTTTGTGCAATCGACGGCATGCTGTTTTATGTCTTTTTTGAAGCCACGCTGATCCCGATGTACTTGATCATCGGTATTTGGGGCGGTCCTAACAAAATTTACGCGGCATTCAAGTTCTTTCTCTATACCTTGTTGGGTTCCTTATTGATGCTGGTCGCATTGATCTATCTCTACACGCAATCCGGTGGTAGCTTCGATTTGGTGGCTTGGTACAAATTGCCTTTGCCGATGGGCGCACAAACCTTGCTGTTCTTTGCATTCTTTGCGGCATTTGCGGTCAAAGTGCCGATGTGGCCTGTTCACACATGGTTGCCTGATGTGCACGTCGAAGCCCCTACAGGCGGTTCTGCTGTGTTGGCGGCCATCATGTTGAAGTTGGGTGCTTATGGTTTCTTGCGCTTCTCCATGCCTATCGCACCAGATGCTGCGCATGAATATGCCTATGTGATGATCGCCCTTTCCTTGATCGCGGTGGTTTATGTCGGACTCGTGGCGATGGTGCAAGAAGATATGAAAAAGCTAGTCGCGTATTCATCCGTCGCGCACATGGGCTTTGTCACCTTGGGCTTCTTTATCTTCAACGATCTAGGTGTCTCCGGCGCCTTGGTGCAAATGATTGCCCATGGCTTTGTCTCAGGCGCAATGTTCTTGTGTATCGGCGTGTTGTACGACCGTGTGCACTCACGCGAAATCGCCAGTTATGGCGGTGTGGTCAACACCATGCCCAAGTTTGCAGCCTTCGCCATGTTGTTTGCCATGGCCAACTGTGGCTTGCCAGGCACGGCCGGTTTTGTCGGTGAGTGGATGGTGATCTTGGGCGCTGTGCAATACCACTTCGTGATTGGTGCAATCGCGGCTTCTGCGCTCATCTTTGGCGCCGCCTACACCTTGTGGATGGTCAAGCGTGTGTATTTGGGCCCTGTGACCAATGACGATGTCAAAACACTCAGCGACATCAATACGCGTGAATTCTTTATGCTGGCCTTGTTGGCGGTTGCTGTATTGGTTATGGGTGTATATCCCAAGCCATTCACCGATGTCATGGACGCCTCCGTTGCCGACTTGCTCAAGCATGTTGCGGTCTCGAAATTGCCTCAATAAAGAGGAAGAACTACATGATTGAAAAACTCAATATCGCGGCATTACTACCGGAATTGATACTCTTGGTAATGGCCATGCTGATCGCCTTGATCGACTTGTTTGATACTTCTGTTCGGCGCCAAAACACCTATGTTTTGACTCTGATGACCTTGGTATTGGTAGCTGTTTTACAAGCTTTTGATGCTATTGAAGGCACCACTATTTATAGCTTTGGCAATATGGTGGTTTCTGACCCCATGGGTAATTGGTTGAAGTGTTTCTCCACTCTCTCTGTCATGGTCACTTTGGTCTATGGCAGACCCTATGCCGCAGATCGAGACATGTTGCGAATGGGTGGCGAACTTTTCACTTTGGGCCTTTTTGCTTTGCTTGGCATGTATGTCATGATTTCTGGAAATAACTTTTTGGTGCTCTACCTTGGTGTCGAATTGTTAGCACTATCAAGTTACGCCTTGGTCGCACTGCGACGTGATAACGCTACTGCCAGCGAGGCAGCTATGAAATACTTTGTGCTTGGCGCATTAGGTAGTGGTTTTCTGCTCTATGGCATGTCTTTGCTTTACGGTGCCACTGGCTCTCTTGATATCAATACTGTTTTCAAAGCTGTCACTTCAGGCCATATCAATCACCAAGTTTTGGTTCTTGGCTTGGTATTTGTTGTCTGCGGTTTAGCATTTAAATTTGGAGTAGTTCCTTTTCACATGTGGGTGCCTGATGTGTACCAAGGCGCACCTACTGTGATTACCTTGCTAATTGGTGGCGCGCATAAGCTAGCTGCTTTTGCTATGACGATGCGTCTTTTGGTTGAGGGGCTGTTGCCATTGGCGATTGATTGGCAGCAGATGCTGATAGTTTTATCGGTTGCCTCATTGCTTATTGGTAATTTGGCAGGTATCGCACAAACCAATATCAAGCGCATGATTGCTTTTTCCACCATCTCACAAATGGGATTTGTATTGATAGGTTTGTATTCTGGCGTGGTCAACGGCAATACTGCTGCAGCAGCTAATGCTTACAGCTCTGCTATGTTCTATGTGGTGACTTATGTGCTCACCACTTTGGCGGTTTTCGGCATCATCATGCTATTGGCGCGCGAAGGTTTTGAGAGTGAAGAGATTGCCGACTTTGCCGGTTTAAACCAACGTAGTCCTTTGTATGCGGGTGTGATGGCTTTATGCATGTTTTCTTTAGCGGGTATACCTCCTATGGTGGGATTTGCCGGTAAGTTATCTGTATTGCAAGCGCTTGTGGCCTCCGGCAGGGATGGATCGATCGCGTTGACAATTTACGCTGTCATGATGTCACTGCTAGCTGCTTTCTACTATTTACGCGTTGTCAAGGTCATGTTCTTTGATACTCCGATAACTGCAACCACTGTGACTGCAGCAACAGACGTTCGCACTGTGCTGATCATCAACAGCAGCTTATTGTTGGTACTGGGTTTATTGCCGGGTGGATTAATGGCATTGTGTTCGCGCGCTATTATTTCTACCCTGGGCACTTAGCACCAACTTCGACCGCATACCTCGCATGAAAGTTCTTGACCTCCACTGCGCCCATTTTCATAGTTTTGAAGGTTGGTTTTCCAGTGAAGATGATTTTCAAAGTCAGCTATCACGCCAGTTGGTTTCTTGCCCCTTGTGCGGTGATACCGACATCCAAAAAAAATTAAGTGCGCCTCGTCTCAATCTCAGCACGTCACGTGTAGAAAAAGAACCAGAAAAATCAACTGAAGTCGTCGTTCCTGCAGACAACCCTCCTATTGTTCCAAGTCCTCAGGAAGTTGCTAGCCTAGATACCAACCAACTCCAAGTTGCTTGGATGCAGATGGTTCGCCATGTAGTTGCCAATACGGAGGATGTCGGTCGTAAATTCTCTGAAGAAGCTCGAAAAATGCATTACGGTGAAGCAGAACACCGCAATATTCGAGGACATGCAACTCCCGCTGAAACTGAGTCCTTGCTTGAAGAAGGCATACAAGTCATGCCCTTGCCAGTACCCGAAGTGCTTAAAGGCCCTCTGCAGTAAAACGATCAACGAGTTGCAGCACTGCGTCAACTGAATGTGAACTGTCACAGTGAACGGTGTTTCGTGTATGCATGCCACGCAACCAAGTTAATTGCCTCTTAGCGAGTTGTCTTGTTGCGGCTACTGCAGTTTCTCGCCATTTATGGAGCATGTCATCCATGCAAGTGCCTTGTGTTCGTTGGATGTCCATTTGCTCCCAAGCCTGTCTATAACCTACGCAACGCATGCTAGGCAACTCAGGCGTGAGATCACCACGAGCACGCAAGTTGTGCATTTCTTGCAGAAAACCTGCTGCCAACATGGCAGCAAATCGTTGTTCAATGCGCGCGTGTAACCAAGCGCGATTGGTTGGCTCTAAGGAAATAACTTGAATATCTGTTCGAGGTACATGCAAGCGTTTTGATACTCCTTCGTCAA
>JAGWXI010000143.1 GCA_018969975.1 Burkholderiales bacterium | reverse complement strand
GTGATGGACTTACTAGCAACGGTCAATCTGCACGGCATTCAAACCAGCGGCAATTGCATTCGTAACATCACTAGCGATGAACGCGCAGGCATCGCAGTAGACGAAGCCGTTGACCCCCGCCCTTATGCCGAAATCTTGCGCCAATGGAGCACTTTGCATCCTGAGTTTGCTTATCTGCCACGCAAATTCAAAATTGCGATCACCGGCTCTGTAGAAGACCGCGCTGCGATCGCATGGCACGACGTGGGTTTGCGTGTTGTACACAACGAACAGGGCGAAGTTGGATTCAAAGTTTTAGTGGGCGGTGGCATGGGTCGCACACCCACCATTGGTTCCGTGATTCGTGAGTTCCTGCCATGGAACCAAATCATCAACTACCTAGAAGCTGTCGTTCGCGTCTATAACGCATGGGGCCGTCGCGACAACATCTACAAAGCGCGCATCAAGATTTTGGTCAAAGCACAAGGACAGGTTTATTTCGACGAAGTAGAAGCTGAATACCAGCGCATATTGAACGACGGCGCCCACCACACCATTCCAGACTTTGAGCTCGACCGCGTGCGCGCCTGCTTTGTAGCGCCACCCGTCGATGTTGTTAGCGAATCAGCGCAGCGTGAAGCAGAACAAGCCCTACTCACCCAAGCGCGCAATGACAAAGCATTTGCGCGTTGGCTGCAACAAAACGTCACCAGCCACCAAAACCCTGGATTGCGCGTCGTCACCTTGTCATTCAAACGCATAGGCCAAGCCCCTGGCGACGCAACTGCTGACCAACTAGATACCGCAGCAGCATTAGCAGAGAAATTCAGTTCTAGCGAAGTGCGCGTCAACCACGATCAAAACTTGGTGTTGCCTTGGGTTCGCGTAGACCAACTCGCTGACCTTTGGAAAGCTGCTCGCGCTGCGGGTTACGCCTCGCCCAATGTGCATTTGCTCACCGACATGATTGCATGCCCAGGCGGCGACTATTGCGCTTTGGCCAATGCACGTTCTTTACCGATTGCAGCCGCTATCACTGAGCGCTACCAAGATCTAGACGAATTGTTTGACTTGGGCGAGATCGATCTGCACATCAGTGGGTGTATCAACTCTTGCGGACACCACCACAGTGGACATATTGGTATTTTGGGTGTCGATAAAGATGGTCAAGAGTGGTACCAAGTGACTTTGGGCGGCTCAGATGGCTCATCTTTAAATGGCGATGCCAAAGCAGGCAAAGTTGTTGGCCCCTCATTTGCAGCGAATGAAGTTGTGGATGTCATCGAAGCGGTTTTAGATGTGTACACCGAAAAACGCATCAGTGGCGAACACTTTGCACGCACACTGGATCGTGTGGGGTTTGATACTTTCAAAACAGCGGCCAATGCGGTCCGCCACACCACGGCGCGTGTTGCTGCTTGAAAAGGTTTTAGATATGTCTTTGCAATTTATTTCATCTACCGAGCACAGCAATGCCCCAGATGGCTTGGCACTAGCGAATGACGCAGACGCGCTAGCGGTAGCTTTCGACAATGAGCAGCGTATCGACCTGCACTTTCCTAAGTTCACCGATGGCCGTGCTTTCAGCCAAGCTTTCATCCTGCGCCGTCGTGGCTTTACAGGTGATATCCGAGCGCACGGTGATGTATTGATCGACCAATTGGTACAAATACAACGCAGCGGTTTTTCTAGCGTGGTGTTACGTGATGACCAGAATGTCGAACACGGCAAAAAATTGCTGTCGCATTACAAATCGTTCTACCAAGGCGATGCGATTCACCCGCAACCGCATTTTGCAAAGGAAGCGGCATGAGCGCGATTGAACTAAACGCACGCGCAAGCATTAACTTTGCTGAGAAATTGGCAGAGACACAAGCTTTGTTGCAACGCGCAGCAAAAGAATTCACGCCCGTCACCCAAGCATCCAGCCTTGGAGCAGAAGATGTGGTCATCACACACTTGATCAACAGCTTGCAATTGCGTATTCCTGTTTTCGTTTTAGAAACTGGTGCTCTACACCACGAAACTTTGGCGTTACTAGAACGCACTCAAGCGCACTCGCAAAGCGATATCCACGTCTATCGCCCTGAGCACACCAGCGTATTGCATTTCATTCGCAACGAAGGCCAAGACGCCATTTTCAAAAGCATGGCGCAGCGCAAAGCCTGCTGCCATATTCGCAAGATGGAACCTTTGTCACGCGCGCTCAGAGGGCAACGCGCATGGATCACGGGTTTACGCAAAGAGCAATCCCAAGCCCGAGCCGATGTGCCATTAATCGACACCTCCGAGGAATCCAAAGGCATTGAGGTCCACAACAGTTCACCTAGTCGCGGGCTCATCAAATTCAATCCACTCGCCAATTGGACTTGGGGCGATGTGTGGCACTACATCGCGATTAACCAGGTGGACTACAACCCATTACATGACGCGTTTTTCCCAAGCATAGGCTGTGCGCCCTGCACCCGCGCTATTTCGCTGGGTGAGGACTTCCGCGCCGGACGTTGGTGGTGGGAAGAAGAGACAGCCAAAGAATGCGGTCTGCATGTGAAAGAAAGCTAAACCATGAATGCACTGACAAAACCTGAAATGCACGCGCTCAGTAATTCCCACTTGGACGCACTCGAAGAAGAAACCATCTTCATCTTGCGCGAAGTCGCTGCTGTGTTCGAGCGCCCTGCACTGTTGTTCTCTGGCGGCAAAGATTCTTTGGTCATGCTCAAATGTGCAGAGAAAGCTTTTGGTATTGGGCGTTTGCCATACCCACTGTTGATGATCGACACGGGTCACAACTTTCCAGAAGTCACTGATTTCCGCGACTTGCGT
>JAGWXI010000142.1 GCA_018969975.1 Burkholderiales bacterium | reverse complement strand
CCATTTGCCTCCATAAAGCGCCTTGCAACTTTTAGCAAATCATGACCAAAGGCGTAGTCTGCAGTCAATGAATACCAATTTTTACCTCGGACTCTGTTTTCCGCCAGCAAGGAACGACCTACAGTTTTGACATACATCGAGTTCTGACTTTCAACATGGAACATGTACTTGTTACAGTTTGATCCGCGCAGAGCATCAGAATTGGCGCCTGTATTGATAAATAGATTTTTTGTTCTCTGGGCCACCTGGGCGATTGTGAGAGCAGATGCAGAGGAAATCTCTCCAACGATACAGGCAACCTTGTCGCGTTCTATCAGTCGCTCTGCTTTGGTTGAAGCGGTTTGAGGATTGACGGAGTCTTCTTTTATTAATTCAACCTTGCGTCCTAGGATGCCGCCTTTGGCGTTAATTTCTTCGATGGCGAGATCAGCTGCTTGAACAGCGTATTCACCGAGAGTTCCTAAAAAACCTGTACGTGGAGTTAGGTGGCCAATCTTGATAACGTCCGATTGAGATTTGCTGATAAGTGGGAAACCAGCAATACCGCTAGCAGCGAGCACTGCTCCACCTTTTAATACTTTGCGACGAGAGCTATTTTGAGAAATTGCATCGCAATTTTCGGTATTTGTTGTCTGTTGCGTATTTTGGTCTGGAGCCACACTATTCTTATTCATTTGACTTCTCCTAGTTTGAGATTGGCGGGTAGTGGAAGAGGTAGAAAATGCAAGAGATCATTTGATGACACATTAAAAACTTAATCAATACCAATCGACTAGTACATTCCCTATGGCATATGTGACACACGAACGATCAGGTTTATAACTTGTCACGTTCAGGACAAACCTAAGAATCTTTACTCAAAATATTGGATATGCAATCCCCTCCATTTATTCCGCAAATCCGTCTCTACCAAAACTGGTTAAAAGAACAAAGAGGCATGCAATTTGAAAGTTACGACGCGCTCTGGCGTTGGTCAGTAACTGATATCAATGCTTTCTGGCAAAGCATTTGGGACTATTTTGATTTGCAGTCACCAACTCCACACGACGCAGCGTTGGTGCGCAACACAATGCCAAATGCACAGTGGTTTGTAGGTGCGCAGACCAATTATGTGCAGCAAGTTTTTCGCCATTGCGATGCAGCCCATGCAGCTGGCCTTGCCGCCATCATCAGTGAAAACGAAAAAGGGCAAACCCAGCAATTGAGCTGGCCTGAATTAAAGAGACAGACGGCCGCGCTAGCGCGCCACTTACAAGAGCAGGGCGTGCAGCCTGGAGACAGAGTGGCAGCATATTTGCCGAACATCTCGCAGGCTGCCATTGCCATGTTGGCGTGTATGAGTATTGGTGCCGTGTGGAGCATGTGTGCCCCCGATATGGGCACGCATGCCGTGCTTGACCGATTCCAACAAATTGAACCCGTTGTGTTGATTGCATGTGATGGTGTCACTTACGGCGGCAAAGACCATGACCGATTGCCGGTGGTGCAAGCGCTGCGTGATGGATTGCCTAGTGTGAAACATGTCATCGTCTGCAAAAACTTAAACGTAGACCCAACACTAGCGAACAGCACAGACTTAGACACCATTTTGGCGCGAAGAAACCATGCGATTGATAGTTTTGAGCCCCTATGGTTGCCTTTTGACCATCCGCTATGGATTGTTTATTCAAGCGGAACAACGGGACTGCCCAAGCCCATCGTGCATGGGCATGGCGGCACGTTGATCATTGCATTGGCCCTCAAAATTCTGCACAACGATATTGGCTGTAGTTATCACCCCAACAGTTTCGGAGAGCGTTACCACTGGTACAGCTCTACCGGTTGGGTGATGTGGAATGCACAAATTGCAGGCCTTCTCAATGGCACGACGTGCGTCATCTATGACGGCAATCCTGGGGGTAACAAAGACAAGCCCGACTGGACAACGCTGTGGCGTTTTGCAGGTAAACACCGTGTTACGTTTTTTGGTGCGGGTGCTGCTTTTTTTGCAAATTGTCAAAAAGCAAGTGTTGATTTGCAAACCATTGCGGGGCTCACATCTGTGCGCGCTTTAGGAACTACCGGCTCGCCTTTGAGTGAAGAAGCGCAGCTGTGGGGTAGCGAGCAATTCAAACAACTTGGAAACGATGTGTGGTGGTGCAATATTTCTGGCGGCACTGATTTTGCGGGAGCCTTCATAGGCGGAAACCGTGAATTGCCCGCGCGCTTGGGTGAAATGCAATGCCGCATGCTGGGTTGTGCTGTGGAGTCTTGGAGCGAGGAAGGCAAACCCGTGATTGGCGAAGTTGGCGAACTGGTGTGCACCCAGCCCTTACCGTCGATGCCCTTGTATTTTTGGAACGATAAAAACAATGCAAGGTATTTAGCCAGCTATTTCGAAATGTATCCACCAGGCCTTGGGCGCAAGCCCGGTGGCGGTGATGGCAACGCAGACATGGGAGGCGTTTGGCGACACGGAGATTGGATCAAGATCACCGCTGAAGGCGCTTGTGTGATTTATGGACGAAGCGACGCCACCATCAACCGCCACGGTTTACGTATGGGAACCAGTGAAATTTATAGCGCTGTAGAGGCGCTGCCTGAAGTGCTGGACAGCATGGTGGTGGATTTAGAGTACCTAGGCCGTGAAAGCTATATGCCTTTGTTTGTGTCTCTTCGAGACGGCGCTGTCTTAGATGGCACTATGAAAGATAAGTTGAATAACGCCATCAAAACCGCGCTCAGCCCACGCTTTGTTCCCAATGAAATTTTTCAGGTCGCCGAAATACCGCGCACCTTAACGGGTAAAAAGCAAGAACTGCCGGTGAAAAA
>JAGWXI010000060.1 GCA_018969975.1 Burkholderiales bacterium | reverse complement strand
CAGCTAGCAAATTTAGATGAAAGTTTGTGGACTTTCTCGCAACTAGAGTTTTTGGCGCATTGCAGGATAGACAGTCCTCGCTCGCTACGTCAAGCTTCTCCTGTGCACTTGGCGTGTTCATTGGATGCTATGGATGAATTCACGCCGCGAGATGTTTTGTTGAATCTGAGCGATACGATATGCACTGGATTTGATCAATTTACCCGTGTGATCGAGGTGGTCACGTCCGAAGAAAAGGACCGTCAATCTGCACGGTTGCGTTGGAAATATTATGGTGACCAGGGTTTCGTCATTACGCGACATGATTTAAAGTTGAGGGAATCAGCAACCTGATTTGTCGCGCAGATTTCACGGTGTTTGTTGGTGGTGTTAATTTTTTAATGCTTTTTCTCATTTCTAAAAACCTAAGGAGCTCCGCTATGCGTTCTCAAAAAACCTTCCATAAATTTACTGTTCTAGTCTCATGCTTGGCCTTAAGTGGTTTGGTTATGGCACAAGAGCAGATAGTCAAAATTGGCCATGTGGGGCCTCTGAGTGGCGCTATAGCCCACTTGGGTAAAGATAATGAAAATGGAGCCCGCTTGGCCATTGAGGATTTAAACGCCAAAGGCATTTCTATAGGCGGGAAAAAAGTCAAGTTTGAATTAGTAGCAGAAGACGACGCTGCAGATCCAAAACAAGGCACCGCTGCAGCCCAAAAATTGGTTGATGCCAAAGTAAGTGGAATTGTGGGGCACCTCAACTCCGGTACCTCTATTCCTGCTTCCAAGATTTACAGTGATGCGGGGATTCCTCAAATTTCTCCATCGGCCACCAATCCAAAGTACACCCGACAAGGATTCAAAACGACATTTCGTGTGGTTGCTGATGACGTCCACCTTGGTGGAACTTTAGGACGTTACGCTGTAAAGGAACTAAAAGGCAAATCAATCGCAGTTATTGATGATCGAACTGCCTATGGCCAAGGTGTTGCAGAGGAATTTGAAAAAGCAGTCAAAGCATCTGGTGGAAACTTGGTGGGACATGAGTTCACAACCGATAAAGCTACTGACTTTATGTCTATCTTGACTACGATCAAAGGTAAGAAACCAGATATTGTTTTCTTTGGCGGAATGGATGCGGTGGGCGGGCCAATGATGAAGCAAATGAAATCATTGGGCTTGAACGCTAAATTCATGGGCGGCGACGGAATTTGCACTACTGAATTAGTCAAATTGGCTGGCGATGCAATGGCAGACGGTCAGGTCGTGTGTGCTGAAGCAGGCGGTGTAGACGGTGCTTTAAAGAAGGGGATGGACGACTTTGGCGCGAAGTACAAAAAACGTTTCAATGATGATGTCAAACTCTATGCACCCTATGTTTACGATGCTGTAAGCGTCATGGTGGACGCTATGCAACGCGCAAAATCTTCTGACCCTGCAAAGTATTTACCAGAGTTAGCCAAAACCTCTGGCTTTAAGGGTGTGACTGGCACAATTTCATTTGATTCAAAAGGAGACATCAAAGACGGAGCGTTAACTCTTTATACCTATAAAGCAGGTAAAAGAGATCAACTCGCCGTAGTTCGTTAAATTTTTTTGAAAGACTTGTCCACCAGTTAATCGATTCAAGCGTTGAACACGCATTGAAAATTAGGAGATGCTCTTGGACAAGTCAGTTTTTCAAATGGATCCCCCCGATGTCGCCCTTGAGCGTAGATACAAAGCTGTTGTGAACGAGAAAGCTGGTATCAAAGCAAGATTTGATCGTATCCGTGCCCAACTGGCACAAGAAGCTGAGCAACGTAGCCGTCCCGCCTCCCGCATTTATTCTGGATTTCGCGTTTTTAAGGCTTAATCTGCTTTTTTGTATTGTTAGCAATAGGTTGTTGATATGCAACAACCATGTCTGCGGTTAAGAGTGATTTAGTACTCAAATATCCAGCACCATTCCAACCGCTTGGGTGTATTTTATTTAGACTTATTTTCTAAAGACCATAATGAGCCCAAGTTTAAATACAGGGGCGGGTGTTGAGATGAAATTAAGCAGTTTTTTTTCAACCGATATAGCCATTGACTTAGGCACAGCGAACACGCTTATTTATATAAAAAATCAAGGTATTGTTTTAGACGAACCTTCGGTTGTTGTGATTCGTAAAGATTCCAAACACAACGGTAAAACTACTGTGCTTGCCGTTGGTAATGAAGCTAAATCCATGCTGGGACGCGTTCCAGAAGGGATCGAAGTTATTCGACCCATGAAAGATGGCGTGATTGCCGACTTCACCGTAACTGAAGTCATGCTTAAGCATTTCATCAAACTTGCGCACCCTTCGATGTTGTTTCGTCCAAGTCCGCGTATTGTTATCTGCGTACCTTGTGGTTCCACCCAGGTAGAGCGTCGCGCCATTCGTGAATCTGCTTTGGGCGCTGGCGCTTCGGAGGTCTTTTTAATTGAAGAACCTATGGCTGCCGCCATTGGCGCAGGACTTCCTATTACAGAGGCCTGCGGTTCGATGGTGGTTGATATTGGAGGCGGTACTACTGAGGTTGGCATAGTTTCTTTAGGCGGCATGGTTTATAAAAATAGCGCTCGAGTAGGTGGCGATAAATTTGATGAGGCTATCATCAATTACATACGCCGCAACTTTGGCATGCTTATTGGCGAGCAGACTGCTGAAAAAATTAAAAAAGAAATTGCTACCGCTTTCCCTGGCTCTGGCGTACTCGAGTTAGAAATTACGGGGCGTAACCTCAGCCAGGGTATTCCTCAGAGTTTTACGATTAGTTCCAATGAAGTACTAGAAGCGTTAACAGACGCTTTGAATAATTTAGTCTCTACCGTCAAAATCGCATTGGAAAAAACGCCACCAGAGTTGAGTTCAGACATTGCTGAACGTGGAATTATGTTGACAGGGGGTGGGGCTTTGTTGCGTGACCTTGACCGACTTCTATCTGAAGAAACAGGGCTTCCTGTTCTGATTGCGGAAGAGCCACTTACTTGTGTTGCCAGGGGGTGTGGTATTGCCTTGGACCAAATGCAAGGGGTCAATAATATTTTTTCAAGCGATTAAGCGTTCGATTGCCATGCCTCACATGTTGGGGGCTTATTTAATTTTTAGAACTTGAAGCTGCGCTGGCTGGCCGGGCTGGTGCGATCCATCTGCCTACCCCGCCTTGCCTGAAGTCTTGCAAAGTTTGTTCTGTTTTTTGTATCAAGCTATTTGAGCTCTCCATCGTCTTTTGAGTGCTCTCCATAACCTTTTGCGTACTTTCCATGACTTTTTGTGTACTTCCCAATACCTGACGTGCCGTCAGCATAGTTTTCTCGGTAAGTTCAGCATTGCGAACCATGCTTGCACTTCCAAGATCTAGATTGGTCAGCATATGGTCGACTCTAGGATCTTGCGCGCGCGCATGCAGACTATTGAGCAGTTTTTCTGTCGACACCAGCGTCCTGTTGATATTTCCTAAGGTGGCGGGTAAGCCTTTGTGCGGATCTGAAATCTCTGCAACTACAGCCATAACGCGAGCAATCGCAGGATCAATTTTGTCTAAAACTTTTTTTTCTAAATCAAGGGCAAGATTAAAGTTCTTCAACTCAATTGAATCGTTATTCTTCAAAGTATCGGTGTTAGTTGGATGCTTTCGCAGAACCAACTCTGCGCCCACCAATTTTGCGGAAGCTAATTCGAGGGAAGAGCCAGTGGTTGCAAGGTTTCTATATTTTTCTTTTAACTCGAGGGTGCCTTCAATATGTCCGCTAGAAGTGAGTTCTATACTTTTTACTTGACCGATGGGAAAGCCTTGGTAGACGACTTTCATGCCACTACTTAAGTGCTCGCCAGAAATTGTGGCAAATCGCAAAGATAGATTGTTGTCAAAAGTCCCCTGCTTTTTTGCGAGCCAAAAACCCAATCCTAAAAGAATGACGATTGCAACCGCTGTGATGACCAAAAGCTTTTGAACTGCATTTCCGCTTTGGGCTGTTAATCGGTTATTTTTAGATGGATTCATATATCTTTCCTTCTCAAGTCGGTTGCTTGAATGGTCTGGCACAGTCACATGGCGTTAGTGAATAACCAAGCTATGTAGGAGTCTGCTGCTTCTATTAGTAATATCCAAAGCACCATCAACCAAAGCAATCGGGTTGCACTTCGGGAGGGATGTTCTGTAGCTTGGCTCAAAATGAGTTTATCTAAATGGCCCAGCCACCCTAAGCCTAATGCTTGGATAGTAGTTTTTAGACACAAACTGAATAAGGCGCTTACCGGGTAATGTTGCCCAAGTTCTTGAAGTGCAATTTCGCCAAACCCAGCGTTAGATGCTTGGATACCCAGAAAATAGCCAACCAAGGCACAAAGAAAAAAAACAACCACATTAATCAAGGCGGCCCATACCGCTGCCAACATGTCAGACAGCACATCATCATTATGAACTCCACCCTCTAGGGACTGAAATAACACCAAGCGCACGCCCAGCAACATGGACGTTACCAAGCTTGGCAATTTTTGAAGGAGCAGCGTGCTGACCACATCACTGGCTATTCCCAAATTACTTAGTGCGTTGAGTGCCACAAAAGTACCTAATCCTGCTCCCCACAACAAGCCCATGAGTCCCACAAAATCAGCGGTAGAGCGAATATGCCCAAGGGCTTGCCCGCACAAGTGCGCTGTAGCAAAAGTGTTAGTCGGACTTGCCATCAAGCCAATTGGGCGATTAATTCAATTTCAACGCAAGCGCCCATCGGTAATTGGGCGACACCGAAAGCGCTACGCGCGTGTGCGCCTTTCGCACCAAATACCTGACCGATTAGTTCGCTGCATCCATTTGTAACAAGATGGTGCTCGACAAAATCAGGCGTTGAGTTGACCAAGCTCAAAACCTTCACAATTCTGTGTATTTTGTTGAGATCTTCAACAGCTGCATGCAAAGTCCCAAGTAAATCAATAGCAACTGCACGGGCCGCCTCTCTACCTTGTTCGGTAGTCATGTTTCGCCCTAGCTGACCAACCCAGGGGTGACCCTCTTTTTTTGCAATATGGCCACTCAAAAAAACCAAGTTACCGGTTCTTACAAACGGCACATAAGCCGCAGCAGGAACAGCAAGTGGGGGTAATTGGATATTTAACGCAGCGAGTTTGTCGTAGATGCTCATAAGTTTTTATCAAGTAAAGTTTTTGACCGCAGTGATTGTCGCATCGTGATGGTAATTGGGATAATTTGAATTCTTATTCATTAATTCTCTTTCTCTCAAGTAACAACGAGATATGACGATATAAATCAGCGTCATTGAAGGGTTTGGAGTCGTCATGGTATTGCGTACTGTTGCTTTATGCGTTTTCATCCTCGGCCTCTTTTTAGGCTGGAGCAGTCCTGCGCGTGCGGAATGGAGCGAGTTGGCAAAAGAGCCAGAGGCTCAATATTTCTTCGATAAGGAATCCGTTATCCCTGTCCACGTATCGCGTTATGCGTGGGTGTTGACCAACCTTGCTAAGGCTGAAATTACACCTACGGGTGAGCCCTATACGTCCTACATGATCCGTTTACGTGTGTATTGCAAAAAAGACATGGTGGCACGTTTGTCCATCAGTTACTTTGACAAAGGCATGGGTAAAGGCAAAGAAGTTTCTTCAGAAGATCTTCAGGAGTGGCGTAATCGTGAAACACCCATCCGTCCAAACACCTACATGGCTGCATTAAAAAAGGAAGTTTGTACAGGGAAACCGGCCACTGGTTAGGAGCGTAAGGGGGACTTTCATTAATTGATACCCCCACTTGTCCTCAAACAGCCTCCACACCCGACCATATTCGGGTGTTTTCTTTTCTTCTCTATTTTTGTCTGGGCTGGGTTTCGGGCACTGCATGGCAGTTGCAACAAGCTAGCTTATGGGCGACTTGGCAAAACCAGGTAGGCCTCTTCAGTTGCGCTGTTTGTTTGGCAGGTTTGATTTTTGGCAGAAATCGCTTGTTGCACATTCGTTATGTGCAGTGCTTGATGGTATTTGTTCTGGCTACAGGATGCGCATTCTTTTTGTGTGCAATCCGAGCACATTTTTTTCTTGAAAAAAACTTATCACCGCAATTAGAAGGAGTTGTCCTAGAGGTAATTGGAAAAGTCACAGCTATGCCGCAACGAATGCAAGAGAACGTTCGTTTTCGTTTTGCAGTGCAGTCTGCCAGACTAACCAATGGCAAATTGGTGGAACTTCCACCCCTAATTTTGCTTGGTTGGTATGTCAATACAAATAAAAAAGGTACATCACCTTCTGAACTACGCGCTGGTGATAGCTGGAAGTTTTTAGTCAAGCTCAAGGCGCCGCACGGTCATATAAATCCCCATGGTTTTGATTATGAATTGTGGTTATGGGAACAAGGTTTACAAGCAACAGGCTATGTGCGTAATGGCCTTCAAGATACCTCACCAGTATTGCTAGCACGTAGCTTGGATCACCCGATAGAGTCTTTGCGGCAGTGGGTTCGCCAGTCGGTTTATAGCCAAGTAGGAGAACAACACAGTGCAGGAGTAGTGGTGGCCTTGCTCTTAGGGGACCAAGCGGCGATAGAGCGAGCAGATTGGGATATTTTTCGCGCTACGGGTGTCGCGCATTTAATGGCTATATCGGGCTTGCATATCACCGCACTTGCATGGATGGTTGCGCATTGCGTGGGTTGGCTATGGCGTCGCTCTGATGTGTGGAGCAATACATCTTGGTGCATAGGGGTGCCTGCACAAAAGGCCGCATTGATTGCTGCACTCCTAACCGCAGTTAGCTACAGCGCATTTACCGGCTGGGGTATTCCCGCGCAACGCACGGTTTGGATGTTGTTGGTAGTCATGACGTTGAAAATCTTCGGTTTGAAGTGGCCTAGCTACCAGGTACTTTTTTTTGCGGCAACCATTGTATTAGTGGCAGATCCTTGGGCATTGTTACAAGCAGGCTTTTGGTTGAGTTTCATAGCCGTATCGATATTGTTTATAGGTTCTCCATCCTTTTCGTTTCTTCCCTCATTAGTAAAAGAGCAATTCCTCATGAGTGTGTGCATGGCCCCCTTGAGCCTGCTTTTCTTTCACCAAGTATCTTTAGTGGGTTTTTTTGCTAACTTGATCGCTGTTCCTTGGGTAACTTGTGTTGTGACCCCTTTGTGTCTGCTGGGTTTATTGATTCCATGGGCATGGAGTGGGGCCCAATGGGCAATTTCAGGCTTGGGTTTTTGTTTAAGTTGGATGGCCAGTTTTTCTTGGTCGCAATGGTCCGCCCCTGCTGCACCTTTATGGATGGGTGCACTCAGCCTCGCCGGCATGTTTGTTTTTGCCGCGCCAGTAGCAAAAAGATGGCGCATATTGGGACTTCTTTGTATCTGGCCAGTACTTAACTGGCAGCCTCCGAGACCCCGTTGGGGTGAGTTCGAACTGCTAGGGGCTGATATGGGTCAAGGCCATGCGGTATTGGTTCGAACTGCTTCGACTGGCTTGCTTTTTGATACAGGCCCTAAATATTCACCAGAAACGGATGCAGGACAACGTGTATTGGTTCCTTTGCTGATGGCACTGGGGGAGAAATTAGAACGCATCATCATTAGTCACCAAGACAACGATCACAGCGGTGGCGCCCAAAGCGTTCTCAAAATGCAAGCCCAAGCCGATGTGCTGACATCCATACCTGCAAACCATCCCCTACAAGGTCTCCACCCCATGAAGGCATGCGTTGCTGGTCAGAAATGGCGGTGGGATGGCGTTAATTTTTCTATATTGCATCCGCAAGAGAGTGACTATGCAAAAAACCGTAAACCCAACGCAATGAGTTGCGTGCTGCACATAGAGAGTGCCACTGGCGTGAGCGCATTATTGGCTGCAGATATTGAAGCGGGTCAAGAAAGCGAGTTGGTAAGGAGTGGGGTTAATTTGAAAGCCAATTGGCTTTTGGTACCACATCACGGGAGTTCAACTTCTTCCACCACGCAATTTCTCCAAGCTGTTGCACCAGATATTGCTTGGATCCAAGCAGGCTATCGCAATCGTTTTGGTCATCCACGCCCAGAGGTATTAGCGCGTTATCAAGCTGAAGGCATTCGGGTATTGGAGAGTGCCCGCTGTGGGGCATCGTTGTGGCTTAGCGAAAAACCAAAGCAAATGCAATGTTCACGGGATTTACAAAAGCGTTATTGGCACCACCAGATGCCACCTTGATGGTGCAAAGTGTTGCCCCAAAACGGTCTTTTTATATCTGACCCTCAGTCAAAGTATCTAGCTGGAATTTGCCACTTTTATGCCATAGCCATGTTTCGGTATAGCGAACACGGCCTAGGTGAATGGGTGCTGGATAAGGCTCTGCTGCTTTGATGGTGCGTTCAATCTCTTGTATCACCTCGGGAGCTTGCTTGGGTTGGCGCATCCAATCAAAGGATTGAATCTTCCCGTCCTCTCGTACTTCAAATGTTACAACTCCGATGGCATAGAGAAGAGGGGGCAACTTACCTTGATGAATTCTGTGTTGGTTGAAGCTGTAGATGTGTTTTGCGGCATCTTTGCGGTACTCTTTTGGCGAGCGAGCGAGCGACACCAGAGATGGAACGGGTTTCTTAACTTCTGCCAGTGGCGCTGGGACAGGGGGCCTAGGAGCTTCGGACGATTTGGGCGCGGGAATAACTTTTGGGGCCTCTGCACAACCAATAAACATAAGGCTCACGCCCAAGGCCAACAGCCGAAGTATTGCTAATACAGGTAAAGAAAGAGAGGGCATAGGGGCTAGTGGTTGTGAGCCACTGGCCATTTTGAGTCTCGAAACGCAAAGGAGATCGGGCGTTTTCCCTAGGATGGAAGCTAACCTCCGCGACGCATTAGATCAAAGAAGTCGACGTTAGTTTTAGTTGCTTTCATGTTTTTAAGCATTAACTCCATAGATTCGATCTCATCCATGTTGAACATGAACTGGCGCAAGATCCGGGTTTTTTGCAAAATTTCAGGTGCAAGCAACAACTCTTCGCGTCGTGTACCGCTGCGGTTGAGTTGAATCGCTGGGAAAACGCGCTTTTCGTACAAACGGCGGTCCAAATGGATCTCGCAGTTTCCCGTGCCTTTGAATTCTTCAAAAATTACCTCGTCCATGCGGCTACCGGTATCCACCAAAGCGGTAGCGATGATGGTGAGAGAGCCACCTTCTTCGACCTTGCGTGCTGCACCAAAGAAACGCTTGGGGCGTTGCAAAGCATTGGAGTCAACACCACCCGTCAACACTTTGCCGGAGGAGGGCACCACGTTGTTGTAAGCGCGGGCCAAACGGGTGATCGAGTCGAGCAAGATCACCACGTCTTTTTTGAGCTCCACCAAACGCTTGGCGCGTTCGATCACCATCTCGGCCACGTGCACGTGGCGGGCTGCGGGTTCATCAAATGTGGAAGCAATAACCTCCGCTTTGACCGAGCGTTGCATTTCGGTCACCTCTTCAGGGCGCTCATCGACCAACAAAACCATCATGTGGCTATCGGGGTAGTTGGCAGCGATGGCGTGGGCGATGTGCTGCATCATCACGGTTTTACCGCTTTTGGGCGGTGCGACCAACAAGGCGCGCTGGCCTTTGCCGATGGGGGCAATGATGTCGATGATGCGTCCGGTGATGTTTTCGTCGCCCTTGATGTCTTGCTCGAGCTTCATGTGCTCACGCGGGAACAAGGGAGTCAAGTTTTCAAACATGACCTTGTGTTTATTGTTCTCTGGCAGGTCGTCGTTGACTTTGTCCAACTTAGTGAGAGCAAAGTAGCGCTCGCCGTCTTTGGGGATGCGCACTTCACCTTCGATCATGTCGCCCGTGTGCAGGTTGAAGCGACGCACTTGGCTTGGGCTGATGTAGATATCGTCCGTGCTGGCCGTGTAGCTGGTGTCCGGGCTACGCAAGAAACCAAAACCGTCGGGCAATATTTCGAGGACGCCATCGGCAAACACCTGTTCGCCCGCGCGCGCGCGCTTTTTGATGATGGCGAACATGAGCTCTTGCTTGCGCATGCGGCCCGTGTTTTCGATTTCGAGTTCTTCGGCTTGTTTCAGCACTTCAGACACATGCAGTGCCTTGAGTTCGTTCAGGTGCATAGATGACTCCAAGGGGAGTTCGTTAAAAGTAAAGGGGGGAGGTCGAAAAATGAGGTCTGCGTTACCTCAAGACCGGAATTCATCCCCGGATAGGGAGCCAACTGCCTAGTGGGTGGTTGGACAATTCGTGGCGCATTATGGCAGATAAAAAGCCCACTTAAATGGTTTAAGGATGGGCTTTTGGGGGGAGTTCAGCGGCTATGAGACAAAATGTAAGAAGATTTAGGCCAGTTGCTGATCAATAAAAGCAGTTAGTTGGGCTTTGCTCATGGCGCCAACTTTTGTAGCAGCAAGCTGACCACCTTTAAAGAACATAAGGGTAGGAATGCCACGTATCCCAAATTTGGCAGGAATATCGCGGTTTTCGTCAACATTCATCTTGGCGATTTGTAATTTACCCTCGTAAGCGGCCGAAACTTCGTCCAAGATGGGGGCGATCATGCGGCAGGGGCCACACCATTCAGCCCAGTAGTCCACCAAGACAGGCTTATCAGCCTGCAAAACGTCGGCTTCAAAAGTGGTGTCAGTGGTGTGTTTAATCAGGTCACTAGCCATGTCAAGTTCCTCAGAGATTTGCAATATAGGTACAGTTGGGGCATTTTGGCAGAAACCAAGGTCGCGTATGAAAACTCTCACGATTGATGTCGTCTCTGATGTGGTGTGTCCTTGGTGCTATGTAGGAAAGCGCCGCTTAGAAGGTGCGCTTGACATGTTGGCCAAAGAACATCCTGACGTAGTGCCAGAAGTGCGCTGGCACGCTTTTCAACTCAATCCCGATATGAGGCCTGAGGGCATTGAGCGATCTGAGTACGTTAAAAACAAGTTTGGCGACCGTGCGCAGAGCATTTATGAGCGGGTCAGCGGTGTGGGGCACGATGTTGGTATTGCTTTTAAGTTCGACCTTATCGAGCGCCAGCCCAACACCATTCAATCCCACAGCCTGATCGCCGCTTGCGATAGCCTAGACGGGCAGGAGCGGATGGTCGAAGCACTTTTCCAAGCCTATTTTCTTGATGGACGAGATCTCACTGACGCGAAAGTGCTGGTCGAAGTCGCCATTACTGCCGGTATGTCGCCATTCGTTGCAGAGGAATGCCTTGAAAACGAAGCCTTGATGCAAGAAACCCGAGACAGTGACCTATCAGCTCGGGAAATGGGCGTAACTGGCGTGCCCTTTTTCATTTTCAACCGCAAAGTGGGTGTCTCAGGGGCGCATGAAAGTGAAAGTCTGTACAAAGCTATGACGGAATCGGTCGAATGACCCAACAAGCTTCCCCCATCGTGCGCGCCATGGTCTTGCGCGAGTTAGAAGAAGGCGTGAAACACGACGCTTTGTGGTTGCAAGCCTTGTCGGAATCCAAATTGGACCCTGCGCAGACCAAACTGCGCTACATCGCCTTGCGTTCGCAAGCCATTCAAAGCGATATGAAGGGTTTGCTGATTAGCCAAATCCGAGGTGCAGTAGCCAAGGACAAGCAAATAAGGTGACGGACCTCGACCCCAGCACTGGCTCCACAGTTAGGGCTGCTTGGTTCCCCACCTGACCCGGTTGGCCGCTTCACCATGTGGGAAGGCCCGTCGACCTAAATTGTAGGTCACCTAGAATCTGCGGCTTATGTCTTATTTAGTGCTAGCCCGCAAATACCGTCCCAAAACCTTTACCGAAATGGTGGGGCAAGAACACGTGGTGCAGGCTCTCACCAACGCACTCACCACCCAACGCCTGCACCATGCCTATTTGTTTACAGGCACACGCGGAGTAGGTAAAACCACGGTTTCGCGCATATTGGCCAAGTCGCTCAATTGCCAAGGACAAGACGGACAAGGCGGAATCACCGCCAACCCCTGTGGTGTTTGCCAAGCCTGTACCGATATCGATGCAGACCGTTTTGTAGATTACACCGAGCTCGACGCAGCCTCAAATCGAGGCATAGAAGACGTGCAGTCTTTGCTGGAACAAGCCGCTTACAAACCGGTGCAAGGCCGCTTCAAAGTCTTCATGATCGACGAAGTGCACATGCTCACAGGCCCCGCGTTTAACTCGATGCTCAAAACGCTGGAAGAACCGCCCGAGTACATGAAGTTTGTGTTGGCAACGACCGACCCACAAAAAGTGCCGGTCACCGTTCTGTCGCGGTGTTTGCAGTTCAATTTGCGGCCTATGGCGCCCGAAACTGTTTTGTCGCATTTGGGCAGCGTCTTGCAACAAGAAGCTATCGAGGCAGACCCGCAAGCCTTACGACTTATCGCCCGTGCCGCCCGCGGCTCCATGCGCGATGCTTTGAGTTTGACCGACCAAGCCATTGCCTTTGGCGGCGGCCAGTTGAAAGAAGAATCGGTCAAGCACATGTTGGGTAGCGCTGACCGTACCTATGTTTTTCAGTTGATCGAGGCATTGGCCAACGGCGACGGCAAATCGGTAGTGGCGATTTCCGAGACCTTGCGCCTGCATGGTTTGAACTCGGCCTCTACCTTGGAAGACATGTCTAGCGTGTTGCAGCGTATGGCGGTTTTGCAGGCAGTGGGCCATTCGTCTGAAGCTGACAGTACCGACCCAGAGGCTGCGGATGTCGCGCGTTTGGCAAACCTGATGCCAGCGGACGAGACACAACTCCTCTACAGCTTGTGTATTCATGGACGACAAGAACTGGGCTTGGCGCCTGATGAATACGCTGCCTTGACCATGGTGCTTTTGCGTTTGCTGGCGTTTAAGCCCAAAACTTTGTCTGACACCACAAGAGCGACTCCAAACGCCTTGGCACCGGCTGAAAAAAAAACTTTTGAATTAGCTGCGTCTGTTTTTAAAGAGCCAAGTTCGATTAGTGCACAAACGCCGCTGAATCCGCAACCCTTGCAAACTGAGCAAAGACCGCAACCGGAACAAGCTAAGCCTCGCGAAGAAGTTACCCCCTCAATTCTGGCTAACAACTCAGAAGGCGACTTTTGGAACCAGTTAGTCCGCGAAATGGTCGAAGCCCAAGCCATCAACGCCTTGGTGCGTGAACTGGCTTTGCAATCACAGTTGATAGCGCGCAACGACAAACAATGGTCCTTGCAAGTCGACAAAGACTCGCTTAACACCCCCAGCAACCGCGAGCGTTTGCAAGCAGCATTGGGGCAATTTGGCTATGACGTCCAGTTGAGCGTTACAACCGGTCCGGTCCTAGACAGCACCGCCAAGCGCTTGACGCAAGAAAATGCCGAGCGTCAGGCGCGTGCTGAAGCGATCATCTTGCAAGATCCGTTCGTGCAATCTTTGATGCGCGACTTTGACGCGAAAATAGTCCCTGGCAGTATCAAGCCGGTTTAAGTTCACAAAAGGAATCACATGTTCAACAAAGGACAACTCTCAGGTCTGATGAAGCAGGCGCAAGCCATGCAAGACAACCTCAAAAAGGCCCAAGAAGAATTAGGCAATATCGAGGTCACCGGCGAATCTGGCTCTGGAATGGTCAAGGTATTGATGACCTGCAAGCACGATGTCAAGCGCGTCACCATCGACCCCAGCCTATTGGCTGACGATAAAGACATGATCGAAGACTTGGTGGCTGCTGCTTTCAACGACGCGGTACGCAAAGCCGCCGAGACCAGCGAAGCCAAGATGAGCAAGCTCACTGCTGGCTTGCCACCCGGCCTGAAACTGCCGTTTTAATGGCCAACACTTCGGTATTAGAAGGGCTGATCCAGGCGCTTCACCGTTTACCTGGCGTGGGTGTGAAATCCGCTTCACGCATGGCTTACCACCTGTTGCAACATGACCGTGAAGGCGCCAAGCTGATTGCCGATGCTTTGCAAACTGCGGTTGCTCAAGTGCAGCACTGTGAACGATGCAACACCTTCACCACCCAACCCATTTGCCTCACCTGTGCAGACACGACGCGAGACAGTAGTCGCCTCTGCGTGGTCGAAAGCCCTGCTGACCAGTCAGCGGTGGAACGCACCTCGGCTTACAAAGGCTTGTATTTCGTTTTGATGGGCCGCATCAGTCCGCTTGACGGCCAAGGCCCCAAAGACATTGGATTGCAAAAGCTTTTAGAACGTGCCAGCGACGGTGTGGTGAGTGAAGTGATTTTGGCGACCAATTTCACAGCCGAAGGAGAGGCCACCGCCCACGTGCTGGGAGAAGCCTTGAAACGTCGTAATGTGCAGGTTACCCGTCTAGCGCGCGGTGTGCCGGTTGGTAGTGAGTTGGAATATGTCGATTTGGGCACTATCGCCCATGCTTTGGTCGATCGCCGCAAGGCTTAACGCTTTGCCACACGCGTGTCGGGCTTGTCTTGGCCTGATTTTTTGGATGCCTGCTTGGTAGCGCCGCCATCTCCTTTGGCTTTTTTGCTTGCCTTGCCGCCTTTTTTACGTTTAGCAATCGCCTCGGGCGAGAGGTCAAGTTTGCCGTTGTCTGCGACCCGCGCAGTCACATCATCCACGATCTGCAATGTTCGTGGCACCAACAAAGCTGAGCCAGCTTTGATGATCATTTTGGCGGGAATATGGTTGATGGCTCGAAAATCTGCCTCACTCATACCAACGCGTTTCGCTGCTTCGGCGGGTTTCATGTTCGCTGGTGCGATCCATGCCGTCCAAGATGCCATGCGTCCAATGCCAGAAGATTCATAGTTGCGTTGAAACACCTCTGCACTATCCCATGGCAACAAGATCGATGGCGTGCCTGCAGCTAGCAGAACGGGGCGACTGGCGGAGGGGTTCAAGGACTTGAAATCATCAACGCTGATTTCGGCCAATTTGGCTGCAACCGTGACGTCCATGTCGCGGGGCAGAGGAACACTTTGGAAATAGGGATGGTTAGGAATGCTGAACAACACCACGTTATGGACAGGCGGATTACCTACTATGTTCTTCATGGCTTGGAATTTGGGCACGTACATGCGTGTTTCCATAGGCATGTTGAGGTCAACATAGCTCGTGGGCAAGCCTGCGCGTTGGTTGCGAGCTATAGCTTTACCGACATTGCCTTCTCCCCAGTTGTAGGCCGCTAGGGCAAGGTGCCAGTCACCAAACTGCTTATAGAGACGCTCGAGATAATCTAAGGCGGCCCTGGTGGAGGCTTGTACATCGCGCCGGTCATCTCGAAAGGCATTTTGTTTGAGGTCAAAGCTCTTGCCTGTGGCTGGCATGAATTGCCACATACCGCTGGCTCTTGCACTAGAGACTGCCTGGGGGTTAAACGCGCTCTCGATAAAGGGTAGGAGAGCTAACTCTGTGGGCATATTTCGTTGCTCAATCTCTTCAACAATGTGAAAAAGATATTTGCTGGACCGCTCGCCCATGCGCTGTAAATAATCCGTTTTAGCGGCATACCACTGGGTGCGATCCGTGACCAAATCAGTTTCGAGATTTGGCATTTTGTAGCCTTTGCGGATACGTTCCCACAAATCATTGGGAAGCGCCAAATTGGTAACGGTGTTGCCTTTTAAGCTTGCCTTTCCGATGGGGCTGAGTTCTCCAGTTTTTTCAGGATCTGTTTGCGAGACCAATTTGGCGTCGGAGCTCGTTGGAGTAGCCGCAGTTTGATCAGATGTGGGCTGAAGTGACGCACAGCCTTGGAGAAGGGCTAGGCAAGTTGTGAGCGTCAGTGCGATTGATAAAAGTCTCATCTGAAGTTGTTTTTCCATTCCCTGAGTGTTGCAAATAGGGTCACTTCATCTGCTTGGTCTTGTGCAGAAAGTCCTGCAAACTGGGCTACCGATTGACGAACCGAAGGTTGACGTGATCTGAGAAATGGGTTGATCTTCAATTCATTTCCCAAAGAGGCTGGTAGCGTGGGCAGAAGTTGGGCACGAAGGCTTTTGCATTGCGCCTCGTAGGCTTGTAGATCGGGGTTGTGGGGCTCTACTGCCAAGGCAAACTTCAGATTTGAGAGAGTGTACTCGTGCGCACAGCATACGCGTGTGTCTTGTGGCAGACGTGCCAATGCATCCAATGAAGCCAACATTTGTGCTGGTGTTCCTTCAAAAATTCGACCACATCCACCAGAGAAAAGCGTGTCCCCGCAAAAAAGAACTGGAGTTGGCGCAGCCTTAGGTAAAAAATAGGCAATGTGTCCTGAAGTGTGTCCAGGCACGTCGAGCACTTCAACAGTTTGTCCAAATAATTCAAAGGGTGTATCAGGTAAGGCCGGTATGAAAGGCCCTGGAATATTCTCCCGTGGGGGTCCGTAAACCTGTGCTCCTGTCGCATCACGCAGCGCGACCACACCGCCAACATGGTCTGCGTGATGGTGGGTGATTAAAATCGCATCCAAATGCAGCCCTTCGCGGCTCAAAAAATCGCTCACTGGCTGTGCATCCCCCGGATCGATCACCACTGCGTGGCCGTTTTGATGCCACAACCATAAGTAGTTATCAGAAAAAGCGGGTATGGCTACAAGGTTCATGGTGTCTCAATTTCTAAAAACCGATAGTTTGCACGAATGGCTACAAACGCCTGCGGGTCAATACATGCTAGCTTGGGAGCAAAAGCAATTTGACAGCGCAGTCTCCGATGCCTTTGGCTTTCACGCATTGCAGTTGGGATTTCCCGAGTGCGATGCACTAAAGACCAACCGCATGCCATATAGATTTATGGCATGCGACAGGGCGCCCCACGACTACGCGCTCAATAAGCCATTACTGCTTACAAATTACGAGGCGTTACCCTTTCCAGACGCCAGTTTAGACTTAATTGTCTTACCCCATACCTTAGAGCTGAGTTTTGAACCGCATGCCACTTTGCGCGAAGTGGAGCGTGTTTTGGTGCCTGAGGGACGGGTTGTTATTTCCGGAATGGAACCATTGAGTCTGTGGGGAGCGAGTAAAGCCCTTGGTCGTGGCGTGCCTGAATTCGGCGACTTGATTAGCCAGCGTCGCATACGAGACTGGCTCAAGTTACTGAGTTTTGAAGTAGATCAATCTACAAGCGGATGCTTTCGCCCCATGCTGCAAACTCAGCGGTGGTTAGAGCGCATGCGTTGGATGGATACCGTAGGAGGGCGTTGGTGGCCACTTTCAGGCGCCGTTTACTTTGTGCAAGCGGTCAAACGGGTGCGAGGCATGCGCCTGATTTCACCGATCTGGAAGAAATCAAAGCAACGTGCCACCGCTTCGGTGACGACCGCATCTAAAGGGATGGAATGAAAGAAGTAGAAATTTACACTGATGGGGCGTGCAAGGGCAATCCTGGTCCCGGTGGATGGGGTGCGATATTACGCACCACAGCGGGACATGAAAAAGAGATCTTTGGTGGAGAGCTCGAAACAACCAATAACCGCATGGAACTCACAGCTGTCATTCGTGCGATCGAATCCCTGAAATTGCCTTGCGCGGTAGCGCTTTATCTAGATAGCGAATATGTCCGTAAGGGCAT
>JAGWXI010000059.1 GCA_018969975.1 Burkholderiales bacterium | reverse complement strand
TGAGCCTTTCTCAACCCACGCACTTGATACTTTCAACCTGTAATTAAATCTGAACCTGGATTGGGTAATACGCCTTCTAACTTAGGCGTATTGAGTTTGCGTGAACCCACTTTGCCGCCACTGGCTTTGAGCCACTGCTCTGCAATTTCCCAAACGGGCTTGAGGTTCTGGCTCTTCGCTTCTTCAGCCACCGGCGCCCAACCCGCTACTTTGTATTTTTTATTGGCATCGATCAGTTTGCCCTTCAACCGCATATCACCAATGCGATTACCCATTTTTTCGTTCGGCCGACACACGTACTCCAAGCCACCTACACGCACCATGTCGCCACCTTGTTGGTAGTAAGGGTCTGGGTTGAACAAGTTGTCGCACACGTCTTCCAGAATAGTTTTGATGGTTTCACCCGTCATCTCGCTGACGGTTGCGTATGAATAGGTAGTCGCTGTCATATCCATTAACCATTCACGCGTAATCGCTTGTCCGGGCAACAAAGATGTGCCCCAGCGGAAACCTGGTGAGAACGCTAAATCAGCACCTTGCACGTCCATCAAGGCATCCAGCAATAACTGGTCACCTGTGCCATTGAAGTTGCCACGACGATAGAGCGTGCCTTCTGTGACTGCCAGCTTCTCATTCAACTTGTCCTCGTAAGGTGCGCGTACTTTGTTTATCAATGCTTGCATCTCACTGTCCGCAGGCAGCATATTGGCAAAGATAGGTAGAAGCTTGTAGCGGTAGTCAGTGATGCGCTTGTTCTTCACTTCAAAATCTAAAACGCCTAAGAACTTTCCGTTAGAACCAGCGTTGGTCACAATCGTTTTGCCAGTTTTGTTGCTTACCAATGTGGCGACAGGCATTCCGTCATGGGTATGGCCACCCAAGATGGCATCAATGCCACTGACACGGCTCGCCATCTTCAAGTCGACATCCATACCGTTGTGCGATAGAAGAACTACGACTTGCGCTCCTTTTGCACGTACTTCGTCGACCACTTTTTGCATGTTTTCATCTTGGATACCAAAAGCCCAGTCTGCAACCATATAACGAGGATTAGCAATCGGCGTGTAGGGAAAAGCTTGGCCGATGATGGCGCAAGGTACGCCGTTCATTTCACGCATCACATACGGCTTGAAAACTTGATCACCAAAGTCTTGTGTTTTGATGTTTTGTGCAATGAACTCAATTTTTCCGGCAAAGTCTTTCTCGACAATTTCTTTAACGCGGTCCATGCCATAGGTGAACTCCCAGTGGCCTGTCATCAGGTCGACACCCAGCAACTTACTCGCATCCACCATATCTTGCGCATTTGTCCACAGTGAAGTAGCTGAACCCTGCCAGGTATCGCCACCGTCCAACAACAAAGCACCTGGTCGGCTGGCTCGAAGACGTTTCACCAATGTTGCCAAATGCGCAAAGCCCCCTACTTTGCCAAATCGACTCGCAGCAGTTTCAAAATTCAGATAACTCATGCCATAGGCTTGCGCACTATTAGGTCGAATACCTGTAGCTTTCAATAAGTGCTCGCCTACTAAATGGGGAAGGTTTCCTTGCATATTGCCAATGCCTAAGTTGACACTGGGTTCCCGAAAATAAATAGGCTTTAATTGCGCATGGCAGTCAGTCATATGTAGAAAAGAGATTTGGCCGAATTTCGGAATGTTGTAGAGACCATTGGCTGCTGTCGCTGCATCGGTCTGGGCATACGCATGCATATTGAGGCCTGCCACACTACCAGCACCAATAACTTGCATGAATTCGCGTTTGGTTAAATTCATATCAGCACCTACTTATTTATTTGTCATAAAAAAGCCGCAACCCAAAAAGAGATGCGGCTTCGGTTGAGATTATTTGTTGACGGGTGAAGCGGGGTCGAGAAGCAATGCCATCAAATGTTTGATTTGCATCTCCGTCAGTACGCCCTTGTGCCCAAACCTTGGCATGCTAGAGCAAGCGTTGTAAGCGCGAGGATTATTGATTTTGCCCCACGTGTATTCAACAATGGGCTTAGATTCTGCGCTGTTAGGGTTAGCCACGCCGCGCATCTTGCCGTAGTTGTAAAGGCTTGGGCCCAAGGTGCCGTAAGACAACTCTTCTTTGCTGATTTGGTGGCAGTTGTAGCAGTTGCCGCCATTGGCTGCGTCTGCTTTGTCCGTCCATGTTTTACCGGCACCGCTTTGGGCAATCTTTTCACCCTCTTTAAAGTCTCCTAAAAATTTTCCATCTGCAGGTTGCTTGATGGTTTGCATATTGCGCGCTTCAATGGCAGCCGCTAGCTTTTCATCGATAGTAGTACCTGATTGGTCAGCTTGTGAACATAAAAGATTGTCTTCATCAGGGCTAACTCGGTCGAGCTGGGCTTGACCTTCCGCACGGAATGATCTGGCAACAATGTCTTTCGTCAATTTGTCCAAATCAGCACTGGACGGCAATGGCGTTGAGCAGGCTGTTAAGAAAGACGCTGCGCAAGCGGCAAGGATAAGTAGAAATTTGCTTTGCATTTTTTGATTCCTTAGCGCTTGATGGCTGGAGCGACGGTAGCACCGCCTTTACCATTCACGCCCATGTAGACGCCCAAAGCGATCGTGGCATCACTGCCGAAAATTGGGTATGGAAACCGTTGTTGGCGGTAGCAATCGTTCAAGCGCAACTGTGCACCCCACATTTGTCCGTTGGACACGCGGTAAGCAGGCCAAGCTCCAAAACCATTTCCAGCGCCAGGATTTTTGGTGATGTTGGGTAAGTCTTGTAAGCGAATGCGTTTGTCATCTTGCGCATGGCATGTTGCACACGCAAAGTCATGCGATCCACCGCGCATGAAGAACAAGCGCTTACCAACTTCGTACATTTTCCGTTCTTCAATATGGGCTTGCGGAAGATTTAACTTCATCCCTTTGGATTCAGCAGCAATCCAAGTTGCAAGTGCAGTCACGTTATTTTGTTCACCTCTCCCAAAAGGCGTTTTGGCAATTTCTTGTGCATCAAAGCCTTGCAACTCTTGCATGCAGGTGAGCAAGCGTGACTCCAGGTCTTGCACGCGACCTGTATCGGCGAAGTAGCGCGGCAGCTCGACCCATACGCCCTTAAAAACACCAGGTCCTTTTCCTAAATCACATTTTTCTAAGCTTTCGTTTTTAGGTCCTCGTTTTTGCTTCCAAAGCCCCTCACCTTTGGCTTCAAAAAGTTCGGCGGGATTTCCGTCTTGCAACATTTGCCGATACTCGGCAATACTGTCAGTAGATGACTTTTGTGCAAAAGTAACGACGGAAAAACCAATTAACCCAACGGCAGTTATTATTTTTTTCACGCTTGTCTCCGCATTAAATAAAGTGAGTTAGGTCACCGTTGCTTCGTCTGTACGCGTATCACCCTTGTTGTCCTTCCAAGTGATCGCTACTTTGTCACCAGCTTTTGCACCTTTGATAGTGAACTGCAGAAATGGGTTTTTAGATACAGCTGGACCCCACTCGGCGGTCATCACTGTTTTGCCGTTGAGTGTCGCCGTAACATCTTGTATGTGCCAAGCTGGAATTGTTTTACCGCTTCCGTCTTTGCGTTGACCGGACTCCATTTCGTGGCTCATCAAAACACGGATAGTGGCTTTGTCGCCAGCTGCTTGGGCGCGAATGCGCATTGGATCTGCCATGGTATGACTCCTAATTGAATTAAATAATGTTTAGCCGCCGCATCCGCCAAGGGTTACTTTGACTTCTTTTTTAGCAAAGAAAGCTTTTCCGTCATTGGTAATAGCGACTGCATAGACATCCGACGATTGCCCCATCTTGGCGCGCGTTGCAAAGTTGACTTCTACCTCGGGGCTCACGTTAAACATGGCCACCAATGCGGAAGGATTTTTTTCTACCAACAACAAAACGCGTTTCACGTTAGGCAAAGAGGTGCTCGCACCAAAAGGAACTACTGCCCCGTTTTCTGCGATGTCAGGGCCAGTAATAGTGACGTCTTTGCTCTCTACAGGAACAGCACCACCCATGGCTTTGATAGCTTCGTTGATGGTCTTGGCGTCAAATGCAGCCTTTTCAAAAGCCTGCGCGTATTGCGGAAACAGGCCTGAAGCCGCCAATAGGCTGGCTACAGCAGCGCTGTGTTGGAGGGTCTCGCGTCGAGTTTGCATGGAAATGCTCCTATTCAATAGTTAAGGGTTATTTTGCCCCACCGGCGGCCAGCCAGTTAGCAATGGTTTTGATATCTGCATCTGGTGCACTTTGCGCTGGCATAGGGATAGGCCCCCAAACGCCTGCACCACCGGACTTTATTTTCCCAGCCAAGTAGTCTACTTTGCCTGGATATTTTTTTGCCATGTCATTGAAACTAGGGCCTACAACTTTTCGGTCTTGCGCATGACAGGCGTTGCAGTTGTGTTTCGCCAGAAGTGCTAGAGCAGGATCTGCCGTCTTTGCGGCAGGTTTAACGCTAGACGGCAAAGTAGGTGACGCATTCGCGCTCGCTCCAGGCTTACGCTCTGGTTGCAGCGTATCAGCGCCCTTTTGTTGGCCCACTATGCGGTTTTGTTCTGCCAAGTTACCGTGCGCATTACGTGCGTAATCGGGCAGCATAGAAGAGACTTTTATTTCTGGAACACAGTTTTTCATACACGCTACGTTGGCAGTATCTGATTTAGCCGTTCCACTGAATTCATTGCCTGGCCATAGGTTGTGCTGCGTTGTCATGCCATTGCGGTTTGGCATGCGCTTTTGTACCTCAGCGATGTTTTTGTCAGACAAGACAAAATTGTCTGGAACGACGTAGGCCAAGTTCAACATAAAGGCTGTTACTGCATACACCTCATCCGTCTTGAGAGATTTAGGCGCAGTCCAAGGCATGGCGCGGTTAATGTAGTCCCACAAGGTTGATACCGTTGCTACCTTCATCATGGTGGTTCTGCCAGGAAAGTCGCGTCTAGTAAGGTTAGCGACGCGACCACTTTTGATATCTTCGTTAGTAGTGCCGCCAATCAAAGGGCTAAATACTTCATTGGATTCTCCAAAAACACCATGGCACTGGGCACACTTCAATTCCCACACATCTTGGCCTTGCGATACCGAGCCAGAACCGGGTGGAAGTCCTTTGAAATCAGGACGAACATCAATATCCCAGGCTGCAACTTCTTTGGTGGTCGCTGCTCGACCAATGCCTGGATACGCAACGGACTGCGCAAATGCACCTACAGAAATCAACACTAAAGCTGCTGTCAAAATGGTTTTATGACACTTGTACATTTTTGACCTCGCCGTTTTCTTGTACCAACCAAGACTGAATGGCGTTGTTGTGGTAGATCGATCGGGTATCACGCACCGCACGCAACTGCTGGTAGGTGGGTTGCACAAAACCCGTATCGTCTGTGGCGCGACTTTGGATAATGCCCGGTTTTCCATCCCACACCCAATCGATATTGAACCGCGTCAATGCTTTACTCAGCACAGGCGTCTCTAATCGCGCTTGTTTCCAATTGCGTCCCCCATCCACACTGACGTCTACTTTTTTCACCTTGCCGCGGCCCGACCAAGCAAGACCCGTGATGTTGTAGAAACCCTTGTCCAGCAAAACTTGACCCCCTGAAGGTGTTGTCACAACACTCTTGCATTCTTGAATATTCGTGTACTGGCGATACTTGCCATTGGGCAAGAGATCCATGTAATGAATAGCTTCATCTTTCGTTGCATAAGGCATGTCTCCCACTTCAACACGCCTTAAATATTTAACCCAACTCACGCCTTGAATTCCAGGAACTACCAAGCGCAAGGGGTAGCCGTTTTCAGGTCTGAGCATTTCACCGTTTTGACCGTAAGCCACCAGCACTTCACCTGAGGTGATGAGACGCATAGGAATAGTGCGCGTCATAGAGGAGCCATCGCCCCCCTCGGCCAATACAAATTTGCCTTTTTGAAGATCCGCACCAGCTAATTCAAGCAATGTGATCAGTGGCACACCCGTGAACTCACTGCAAGACAGCATACCGTGCGTGTATTGCACAGTAGGCACTGCCACGTTTCCCCACTCCACTGCCGTGTTAGCGCCACATTCAATAAAGTGAAAACGTGAAACTGAGGGCAAGCGCATGATCTCGTCCATGGTTAACACCGTAGGCGTTTTCACCAAACCGTTGATCATGAAACGATGTTTAGAAGGATCGATGTCCCACCAACCTTGGTGATGCCGCTCAAAATGCAAACCGCTTGGTGTCACGATGCCAAACAAAGACTGCAAGGGCGCAAAAGAAACAGATGCCTGTGTCGTTTGGGTCAGTCCAGGGCTTTGTCTTCGCTGGAGGTTGATTTCGTATTGCGATGGCTTGCCGTATCCGCCTTCTGCAGCAACACCTTGTCCCAAGCTTTTTGAATGCTCTGGCAAATTCAAAATATGGGGGTCGCCTCCCTCGATGGGCACTGGATTACTTTGTGCCACTGCCAGAGGTACCGCTGCACCAGTAGCAGCTGCAGCGAAAGCTTGCCGAATGAAGTTACGCCGACCGCTTTTACTCTCAGCAATCACCGTACCAATTCCTTCGCGGTCTAGGAAATTTTCCGGGGCTTTCTGAATACGTCCCGAGAGTGTTCTATCTGTAACTTTCACAGAGAGTCCTTCCATTCCACGTTTATATATCAACAACTACTAATATAACTAATCTCGAATTTAAACCGATGCGGGTTTACCAGCGTGGCGGGTAAGGCACTATCGAAATTTGTAATGTTTTAGATTCAAAACAGCGGCCACTGCGTTGGTGTCTTCAGGGAAAAAGCCTAAATTGAGTTCGGTATTGCAATACTCCACCATGCCGCGCAATGCACCGGCGGTGTTGATCCGGCCAGTGGGTTTGTAAATGCTGTTTCCATCGCCTCCGACACGGCGGATATGGCACTCATTGCATTTGTTTTCAGCAATTAGCTTTTCGCCTAAGGGCAAGTCTGCCCCCTTGAACAAAGGATGCTGCTCGGCCTGCACCAAGCCTACCCACATGAGTGCAATAGCAAGTAAAAATATCTTCATAGATGGCATCCTAATGAATTTACAAAGTGGTTGGTGTTTGAAGCGCCATGTTTTTTTAACTTTGCTTATGCGCTGTGATGGCTTGACGTGCAACAAGCAGTTGCTCGTCTAAATAGGCACCATAAAAGTCAGGCAAATACGCGCCCTTTAATCGCGCGGCCACCTCACGGCCTTGGTTGCCGAAAAACAAAACTGTGGGTGCGAGCTTGATGCCGTATTTGCGAACCCAAGCATCCTGCGTGCTGGAAGACCCATCGAAATCAACTATGGTTCGACTGTCACGCATATCGATCTGCACGATTTGTAAGCCCAAGTCGCGTAGAGGATGCAAATAGTTTTCGCGCACCACTTTGCAAAAGGGACAACCATGCAAGCTCACCATGACGACCAATGGTTGCTTAGCTTGCAAAGCGATGGCCAGCGACTTCGGCAATGAATCGGTCACGGGCAATGTGACTGGTGCCGACCATGCGCCATCGGCAATCCACAACAAAGACATTCCAGCCATGAGCTTTTGCACCAAAGCACGACGTTGCAGCAACGGCTTCATTTGGATTCATGCTCCATGAGCAAATAGGTGTTGTAAGCATTCATGCGGTTAGCTGCTTTGAAGAGCGGCATTTTCTCAAACTTGGACCAATCGGTTTTGGCGTAAGCACTCTCAAAGGGCTCCATCTCATTTGCGGCACGCCCCATGGTTTCTCTCAAGTACAGAAGATAGTCACGCGTCAGGGTCATATCCCCTTTGGGGTCATTGGAGATAGGGCCATGACCAGGTACCACCCATTGGGTATCAAAGGTGAGTAAATTTTGCAATGCCTCTATCCAGTGCTTGCTGTCCGCCTGCCCCACATAGGGAATGCGGTTTCTAAAAACCAAGTCGCCCGCAAATAATATTTTTTTCTGCGGTAGATACACCACCAAGTCTTCTGCCGTGTGCGAAGGCCCTACCGGTTGAATATCAAAATCAACGCCACCGACGGTAAAACTATGCGGACTGTTTAGCCAAACGTCTGCGGGGACAAGCCGTGTTTTTTCATCAATCCATGGCCACAACTCTTGGCGAGAGACTTCTAGACGCAACTTAGCAGTGTCAGAAAACAAATATTCGCGGGCAGCAGCATGTGCCACGATGCGTGCACCAGCCTCTTTGAAAACTTGTAACCCATAAATATGGTCAGCGTGGTAGTGGGTCAATACCACCGTGTGTATGGGTTTCTTGGTTATTTTTCTTATCTCTGCCAAAAGCCTTCGTGCAAGCTCAGGGGAGCCTAAGGCATCGACCACCACAACGCCAGCAGGTGTTACTACAAAACCAGCATTGGATATAAAGTTTTGATTCGCAGACGAACCCAACTCTGATGCGCCTTGCACATAAAACACATGCGGGTTTATTTGTTGAAGTTGCATCAGCGGTTTAGCACTTGCCGCTTTGCTTGCAACTTGGGCATGCGCAATGAATCCGAGGCTAGCAAGCCCTACAAACAAAATTGCCAAACAAAACTGATGTATCGACCTATTCAAATCAAATCCTTGGGTAGATTTAAATCTCAAAAAGATTTATGCAACCACACCGCAAAGCGTTCTATTACTTTTCTGCCTGTGGCTAAGGGTGTTCGATATCACTATCGATAGCAATCTGCGTACACACCGCCCTACATAAAGTGACGACGCGTTCATTGATGATGCGGTAATAAATTTGCACCCCTTCACGTCGACGACCCAAAATTTTGGCTTTGAAGAGGGTATTCAAATGTTGCGACATATTGGGCTGGGTGGTGTCGATCTCTTCCAACAATTGCCCCACATTTTTTTCTTCTTCACACAAGCAATTGATGATTTTTAATCGCATAGGTGCCGACATCACTCGGAATGTTTCAGCCGCCAATTCAAACATCGCGTCCATCGCATCTTGCGGTTTTTTTGAACTGGCTTTTTTCTTCATGGCCTTGACAACCAACTTGGTAGGGTTTGTTTTTTGTATTTTCTTGGTTCGCATATTGGTTGGCAATG
This sequence comes from Burkholderiales bacterium, assembly GCA_018969975.1. Taxonomy (GTDB): domain Bacteria; phylum Pseudomonadota; class Gammaproteobacteria; order Burkholderiales; family Burkholderiaceae_C; genus Limnohabitans. Next base: position 8,427 of record JAGWXI010000059.1, on the reverse strand, counting down.
TAACTTAATCTATCAAGCCGCAAATGCTCTCGCGTAAATCCACGGCCCATTCACGTCGACTGCGCCCTTGTGCCATTTGGTTGTTTCCGTAATGCACCACAGCCAACAAAGGCGGCGCACACAAGGTACGCCAAACCGAACCCAACAAAGTGTCTTGAGCGTGGTAACAAGGCGCAAAACTTTTTTCACCGCTTTGCGCTTCTAAAAACTGCAAGCCAATGGGTTGAATGGGCGCCTGCGCCACGATGGCAGCTTGCAACAAATTTCCATGGAACGGAAGCAAGGTTTTACCGTCACCCGTTCCACCTTCTGGAAACACTGCAAGCAGTTGTCCTTTTGACAACGCATCTGCCATATGGTGCACCACACGCATCGCATCGCGGTTGGAGGTGCGCTCGATAAATAAAGACCCCCCACCTGCGGTCAATACACCAAGCAAAGGCCACGCGCGAATTTCGGATTTCGCTACAAAGCGGCAATGGCATGCAGCGTGCATCACCAAAATATCTAGCCAAGAAATATGGTTGGCGGCCATCAGCACTGGCCCCTTGCTGGGTTCACCCTGCACGCGCACCGTGATACCCAAGATAGACAACATGCCTTGCGACCATTCTTCGACGGCCCTAGCATGTTCTTGTGGTTCTAACGTATGAAATACCGTCCGAATACGCCAATAGCCATACACCACCCACAACAGCATGCGTACCAATTTAACGACTGCACGCAGGGTCTGCATGAAAAACGTTTAGGCCGCGAAAGCCAAATGCCCATTCACCCAAGTGGCTTTGACGCGTCCGGGCAAAGCCATGCCACTGCGCGCAAAACCAAACGGCGTGTGTTTGCCTTGGCTGTGCAAACCTTCTGAAGTGACTTGCCATGGATCTTGTGGGTCAAACACCACCACATCGGCAACACCGCCCACTTGCAAATGGCCAATGCTTTTATCTTGACCCAAGATACGTGCAGGTTGCGCCGTCACCACATCTAAAGCACGCAGCAAAGGCACACCTGTTTCATGCGCCCATTTGAGCGAAAGACTGAGCAACAACTCCAGTCCCGTAGCACCAGGCTCGGCTTCGGCAAAAGGCAATGCTTTGGCATCAACATCGACTGGTGAATGGTCAGACACCAACGCATCTAAGGTACCGTCTTTCAACCCCTCGCGCAAGGCATCGCGGTCGCGCGCTTGGCGCAACACCGGAGTCAATCTTGCGCAACTGTCGAAGTAACCAATATCGAGTTCGCTCAAATGCAAGGAGTTGATACTCACGTCCGCAGTGACTTTCAAGCCTTCTTGTTTAGCAGCGCGAATTAGGGCGACGCCTTCTGCGCTAGAGATTCGGCACAGGTGCACATGCGCTTGGGTCGATCGCATCAAGGCAAAAATGGTGTGTAAAGCTATCGTCTCTGCCGCCACAGGTACACCGCTCAAACCCAAACGCGTGGCCAATGCACCACTGGCGGCAACACCTTTACCCAAATGGAGTTCTTGCGGGCGCAACCACACGGTGTAGCCATAGGTCGATGCATATTGCAGAGCACGTTGTAACACTTGGGTGTCAGCGATAGGAACCTCTGCTTGGCTAAAACCAATACATCCTGCTTCTGTGAGTTCGGCCATCTCGGTCAACACCGCGCCTTGCAAACCGCGCGTCAATGCACCCAACGGAAATACGCGTGAGCGATGGAGTTTTTCTGCGCGGAAGGTGAGCATCTCGACCAAGCCGGGCTCGTCTAATACGGGGTCGGTATCTGGCGGGCACACCAAACTCGTCACGCCGCCTGCAACTGCCGCTTTGAGTTCTGACTCCAACATACCTTCGTGTTCATAGCCAGGCTCACGCAAGCGCACTTGCAAGTCCACCAGGCCGGGTGCCACGATGCAGCCTTTGGCATCAAATGTTTTTTCTGCTTGAAAGCCTTGGGGCAGGGATTCACCCTTTTTGATGATGGCTAGGATTTTTCCTGCAGCTATTGCAATGTCCGCCACTTCATCCAAGCCTGAAGCAGGGTCGATGACGCGCCCGTTTTGAATCAATGTCTTCATGCGTCATTCCCCGCGACGATCGACATCACCGCCATGCGTACGGCAATACCAAACGTGACTTGCGACAAGATCACGCTTTGGGGACCGTCGACCACAGCCGAATCAATCTCGACACCGCGGTTGATGGGGCCTGGGTGCATCACGATGGCATCGGGCTTGGCGAGTTGCAACTTGTGCGGCGTCAAACCAAAAGCCTTGAAATACTCTTGGCTCGAAGGCAACAACGTGCCACTCATACGCTCGTTTTGCAAACGCAACATGATGATGACATCGCAGCCTTTGATACCTTCTTCCAAGGTGTTGAAGACACGCACGCCCATTTGGGTCAGGTCATTGGGCACCAAAGTTTTAGGACCCACCACACGCACCTCGGCACAACCCAAAGTGGTCAGCGCGTGGATGTCAGAGCGCGCCACCCTTGAGTGCAACACGTCGCCCACAATCGCCACCGTCAAATTGCTGAAGTCTTTTTTGTAGTGGCGGATGGTGTACATGTCGAGCAAACCCTGTGTCGGGTGCGCATGGCGACCGTCGCCTGCATTGATGACATGCACATGCGGTGCGACATGCTCGGCGATCAGATGTGGCGCGCCCGATTCGCTATGGCGCACTACAAAAATATCGGCCGCCATCGCACTCAGGTTGGCAATCGTGTCGAGCAATGACTCGCCTTTACTGGCGGAAGAGCGCGCAATGTCAAGGTTAAACACGTCAGCCGACAAACGCTTGGCGGCAATCTCAAACGTCGTACGTGTTCGCGTGCTGTTCTCAAAAAACAGATTGAACACACTTTTACCGCGCAGCAAGGGAACTTTTTTCACTTCACGGTCGTTGACCGATACGAAATTGGCTGCGTGGTCCAAGATATGGGTAAGGATGTCGCGCGACAGTCCCTCTGTCGAGAGCAAATGGATCAGCTCGCCGTTTTTGTTGAGTTGCGGATTACGCTTGTAGAGCATGTCAGCCTTCCACCGAGAAACTAAATCGTCCGTCTGCCGCTTTGGCCAGCGCCAGCAACTGGTCTGCGGGTAGCGCGATACGCGCTGCAGCAAAGTCGGCTTGTACCGGTAACTCGCGCCCACCACGGTCGACTAACACCGCCAGTTGCACGCTGGCGGGTCGGCCGTAATCGAACAATTCGTTGAGCACCGCGCGGATGGTGCGCCCGGTATAGAGCACGTCGTCGAGCACGATCACATGCGCGCCGTTGACTTCAAACGGCAGCTTGGTTTGACCGCCGTCGGCCAAACCACGTTTGGCAAAGTCGTCGCGGTGCATGGCGGAAGAAATACTTCCTGCATCACCAGAGAGATTGAGGTCTTTTTGCAAACGGGTTGCTAACCACGCACCGCCAGAGGTGATGCCCACCAGCCGACTCGTTGGGGTCAACATGGCGCCTACCCCCTTGCACAGGGTTTGGTAAAGGCTCTCGGCGTCTAAAGACAAGCGTCCGCTCATGGCAACTCCGCAAAAAATTGGTTCAAGATGATGCACGCAGACGCAGCGTCTGCATCTTTAGCGCCTTGGCTCAAGGCTTCGGTGGTGCTGTAGCGCTCATCAACTTCGAACACCTGCAAATTAAATCGTCCATGCAGTTGACGACCAAATTTGCGCGCACGCACCGTGTTTTCGTGTTCAGCGCCATCTGGGTGAAAAGGCACTCCAATGACTAAGGCGTCAGGCTGCCACTCTTGAATACGCGTATCGATTTCGCGCCAACGCGCATCGCCTTGGGCGTTGACAGTAGGGAGAGGTTGGGCTTGGCGCAATACGCGACTACCAAACGCTACGCCAGTGCGTTGGGTACCAAAATCAAAAGCCAAAAACGATTGCAACTGGGCCGACACAGCGGGTGCCGTAGCGTTGCTCATGAATGTCCCGCCTCGGAAGACAGCATCCAAGACTGCAAGCCCAACAAGCCCATGGCACGCTCGTAACGTTCTTCGATGGGCGTGTCAAAAATTACATCGGCGTCGGCGCCGACTGTGAGCCAACTGTTTTCCGCCAATTCCGATTCCAACTGGCCTTCGCCCCAAGCGGAATAGCCCAGCGAAATCAATACTTTGCGCGGACCGGCACCGGTGGAGAGGGCTTCTAAAACGTCTTTCGATGTCGTCATCTCCAAGCCACCCGGGATCATCATGGTGGAGGCGTAGACCGACTCCGCCTTCAATGGGTTGGTATCTTTTGCTGCACTACCGGCAAGACCCAGATCCAAAGTGCCTTGCACAGGTTCAGAACCCACTTTGGGGCTTGGAATGCGGTTTTGTGGATCGGCAAAGATCGCCTCGTGCAGCACAAAACCACGCTCAGTATGAACCGGCCCCCCTCTTAAAACAGGGGCTTCTAGCAGGTCGGCTCGGTGCAGAGGAAGCTCAACTTTTTCAAACAAGCTACGCATCGACAAGTCGCTGGGCTTGTTGATCACCAAGCCCAAGGCGCCGCGTTCGCTGTGTTCGCACAAATACACCACGCTTTTGGCAAAAGACGCATCCTCCAGCCCGGGCATTGCGATCAAAAAGTGATGCGTCAGGTTGATGGAGGCAGAATCAGCAGACATACAGTGATTTTAAAGGCTGAAGATGATCCGCTCCCCACACCCCATACAACAGGTTGACACTGGCCTGATGTGGTTTCGGCGCGACCTGCGCGCTTTTGACAATGCCGCACTCCACCATGCCTTGACCCAGTGCAAGCAAGTGCACTGCGTATTTGTGTTCGACAGCGACATCTTGGGCCCATTGCCCAAGACAGACCGCCGGGTGGAATTCATCCGCGAGTCTCTAGTGGCTTTGGATGCGGATTTACAAGCCTTGTGCACGCAAAAAGGCGGCGGTTTGATCGTGCGCCATGGCAAAGCGGTGGAAGAAATCGCCCGCCTCGCCCAAGAACTCCACGTGCAAGAGGTATTTGCTAACCACGACTACGAGCCCGCCGCCATGGAACGCGATGCCAAAGTGCGTGGTGCACTGGCCAATGCTGGTATCGGCTTGCAAACCTACAAAGACCATGTGATTTTTGAGCGCAGCGAAGTGCTGACCCAAATGGGCAAGCCCTACGGTGTTTTTACGCCTTATAAAAATGCTTGGTTGCACAAGTTAACGCCAGCGCATCTGGAAAGCTACGCCATAAAACCGCTTGCCAAAGCGTTGGCGCCAAGACCCCAGCATTTGCAATTGCCCGTGCCTAGCTTGACAGACATTGGCTTTGAGACAACTAACTTAAAGCATCTAGCGGTTCCCACGGGCAGTGCTGGCGGCCAGATATTGTTGGAAGATTTTTTTCACCGCATGGACCATTACGATGAAGCGCGCAACTTCCCTGCCATCAAAGGCCCTAGCTATCTAGGCGTGCATTTGCGCTTTGGTACCGTTTCTATTCGCGAATTGGCGGGCGTGGGACACCAACGCATGCTGGCGGGCTCCAAAGGCGCCGAGGTGTGGTTGTCAGAGTTGATTTGGCGCGAGTTTTACCACCAGATCTTGCACCACCATCCCCATGTCGTGAAGTCTGCTTTTAAACGCGAATACGACGCCATTCAGTGGGAACATGGCAAATTAGCCAAGCAACGTTTTGAAGCATGGTGCGAAGGCCGCACCGGATATCCGCTGGTCGACGCCGCCATGGCGCAAATCAACCAGACGGGATATATGCATAACCGCTTGCGCATGGTGGTGGCAAGCTTTTTGGTGAAAGACCTAGGAATCGACTGGCGATGGGGTGAGCAGTATTTCGCCACGCATTTGAACGACTTTGATTTGGCTGCCAACAACGGCGGCTGGCAATGGGCTAGTTCTAGTGGCTGCGACGCCCAGCCCTACTTTCGCATTTTCAACCCTGTCAGCCAGAGTGAAAAGTTTGATGCCGAAGGTAAATTTATCCGCCGCTATGTGCCCGCCTTGGCAGGACTCAACAACAAAGATATTCATGCACCTTGGCTAGCAAAACCACTTACGTTGCAAGCCAGTGGAATAAAGCTAGGTAGAGAGTTTCCCGAGCCAATTGTGGACCACGCATTGGCAAGAAATGAAACCTTAGCGCGCTATGCAGTAGTTAAAAAAGGCACTTAACTACACAACGCTAAATTTGAACCATTTCAAAGTCTTCTTTACGGGCCGCGCATTCAGGACATGTCCAATTCATGGGGACTTGGTCCCAAGGTGTACCAGGTGCAATACCGTGTTCGGGATCACCCGCAGTTTCGTCATAAATCCAACCACAAATTAAACACATCCAAGTTTTTGCCACAGCACTGCTTTCTTCAACGCATAGAATGAATTGGATTGTATCGACCGCCCCATGTCTTCTGATAACACCCCCGTACTCCACCCCCATGACCTCAGCGATGAGAGTTCTGCTGCTCCCCCGTGCCTACTGGTATTTAACGCTAATGATCCCAGCGGTGCGGGTGGAATTGGTGCGGACGTCTTGGCCAGCGCATCGGTTGGGGCACATGCCTTGAGCGTCGTCACAGGTGCTTACATGCGTGATACCGCTGAAATCTTTGACCATATCGCTTTTGACGAGGATGCCGTGGCGGAACAAGCGCGCAGTGTGCTCGAAGACGTTAGCGTCCAAGTCATCAAAGTCGGTTTTTGTGGCAACCCAGAAAACCTGAGTGTCATTGCCGAAGTAGCGACCGACTATGCTGAAGTCCCTGTGGTGGCCTACATGCCTAATTTGTCATGGTGGGGTGACGAAGCCATCGACGCCTACCAAGACGCATTTCGCGAGCTGATCTTGCCGCAAACTACTCTGTTGGTGGGCAACCACAACACCTTGTGGCGCTGGTTGCTACCCGATTGGAGCAGCGAAAAAAGTCCAGGTCCACGTGACTTAGCGCGCGCCGCGGCTGAGGTTGGCGTGCCTTATCTATTAGTAACTGGTATCAACCACCCTGACCAACAAGTAGAAAACGTCCTCGCTACACCGCACACCGTTTTGGTAACCGAGAAGTTCGAGCGTTTTGACGCTGTCTTCTCTGGCGCAGGTGACACTTTAAGTGCCACCATGGCCGCCTTGCTCGCATCTGGTACCGATTTAGAAGCAGCCACTCGTGAAGGTTTGGCGTTTTTAGACCAATGCCTCAACAGTGGTTACCGCCCTGGCATGGGCCACATCTTGCCCGACCGATTATTTTGGGCCGAACTCGACGATGGCAACGAAACCCCCGCAGACGGGGAAGAACGCATGGCCACCGCTGAAGATTTTTCCCTCCCACGACATGAAACCAAGCATTGAGATACAACCGCAATGACAGATCTGAACCAAACTTTATTTGAACGCGCCGCCAAAGTCATTCCTGGTGGCGTTAACTCTCCTGTTCGCGCATTTCGCGCAGTTGGCGGCACACCGCGTTTTGTGCAACGTGCGCAAGGCGCTTATTTTTGGGACGCCAACGGCAAACGCTATATCGATTACATCGGCTCATGGGGTCCGATGATTTTGGGACATGGCCACCCGGCAGTGCTAGAGGCCGTTCAAAAAGCCGCCGTCGATGGTTTCTCTTTTGGCGCCCCAACAGAGCGCGAAATTGAATTGGTCGAAGCCATATTGACACAAGTGCCCTCCATGGACATGGTGCGTTTGGTCAGCTCTGGCACCGAAGCCGGTATGAGCGCATTGCGCTTAGCCCGCGGCGCGACAGGGCGCAGCAAGATCATCAAATTTGAAGGCTGCTACCACGGCCATGCCGATGCGCTTCTTGTCAAAGCAGGCTCGGGCCTCGCCACATTTGGCAACCCGACCAGCGCGGGCGTGCCACCAGAAGTTGTGCAACACACCTTGGTGTTGGAATACAACAATATTCCCCAACTCGAAGAGGCCTTTGCCCTGCATGGCAAAGAACTCGCGTGTTTGATGATTGAACCCATCGCTGGCAATATGAACTTTGTACGCGCCAGCGTGCCGTTTATGAAGCGTTGTCGCGAGCTGTGCACCCAATACGGCGCCTTACTAGTATTTGACGAAGTCATGACAGGCTTTCGCGTGGCCTTAGGTAGTGCGCAAAGTGTGTACGCCAAAGAAATCCCTGGCTTCAAGCCCGATATGACCGTGCTGGGCAAAGTGATTGGCGGCGGCATGCCGCTCGCGGCATTTGGCGGACCGCGCGAAATCATGCAGCAACTCGCACCCACAGGCCCTGTGTACCAAGCAGGTACTTTGAGTGGCAACCCAGTGGCTACCGCTTGCGGACTGGCTACTTTGAAAGAACTCTCCAAGCCCGGTTTCTGGGATGCTTTATACAAAACCACCCAAAGCTTGGTGGATGGTTTAAGTGCTGCCGCCAAGAAAGCCAACGTACCGTTTAGTGCCGACTGCCAAGGCGGTATGTTCGGTTTCTTTTTATTACCCGAGTTGCCACAAAACTACGCCAAGGT
>JAGWXI010000058.1 GCA_018969975.1 Burkholderiales bacterium | reverse complement strand
GTGATTTTTCTGCGTGATTCAACTCTGCAGCGAGTTGTGCGATGACTTCAGTGCTCAGCATATTCAGGCTTTGGTAAATAAAGGATGGAGATTGCTGTACTTGCCGTCATAAACAGGCAAGCCTTCGTCAATTTGCAAAGTGATGCCGATGTGGCGTTTGTCAAAAATATTTGCGAAGTGGGTTTGTGTTGTTTGTAAGAGTGCATCGCCAACCTGCGTGTGCGTGGCAGATGTTCGGCCATCGGCCACACGCAATTGCAAATAAACAAAGGCGTAGTCGCCCGTGCCTCCGACTGCACGGCCAGCGCTGCCGTCATCTGCCACCGCGAAATGTGCGGCGGGAAAAGCCAGCACGCGCGTACCACTAGGTGGAAAAACGGCTTCGCCACTTTCATCACGCGCCGCCAGCATGGTGTTGGCCAGTGAGCGACACAGCACATCCATATCGGTTTCTTTGTCGAGTTGCGGGGTGTACAAAATCACTAGATGGGGCATAAAAATCAAAGCCTTGAAAACGATTGGTAAGCACCTGCTGCACTGGCTTGTGCGGGTGGTATGTGCTGTCCGTTTTGCGGTGTCACCGGAAACACCGCATTGATTTGACCCGTGCCCGACGCGCCAAAGTAAGGCGTGATGATTTCAGCGGGCGCGTCATAACCAGACCAACCCAGCGCGCCCATCAGCATCGCTGTGTCGTGCATAAACCCTTCCCCATGGCCTTTGCTGGCGTATTCGGGCAGCATGGCGCAAAAACTTTCCCACTCAGCGTTTTGCCACATCTGTACCACTTGGGCGTCTAGCTTTTCTAAGAAGGGGCTCCAAATTTTGAAAGCAAACTCAGGCGCCAATCCGTTTTGTGCAAACCGATGGCTCAAGGACCCACTCGCAAAAAACGCCACCTTGCCGTCATAGTGTTGTTCGACCGCTTGACGCATAGCCCACCCCAATCGCGCGCTGTCATTCAAATAATGCGCTTGGCACAAAGCGGAGACAGACACTACTTTGAAATGCTGGTCTTCGTTCATGTAGCGCAGTGGCACTAAGGTGCCGTATTCAGGCGCGAGTGTGGTTTTGTCATGCGCCAAAGTTTCTATGCCGAAGTCATTGCAGACTTTGGCTAGCAATTGCCCTAACGCAGGATTACCCCGCGCTTCATAGCCCATATTGCTGATGAAGTGCGGTAACTCGTTGCTGGTGTAAGTGCCTTTGAAATGCGGCGCGCAGTTAATGTGGTAATTGGCATTCACCAACCAATGCGTATCAAACACGACTAAGGTGTCTACGCCTATGTCGCGACAACGTTTGCTGATTTCTCGGTGGCCATCGATCGCATCTTGACGAGTGCCAAAACGCGGCCCAGGCAATTCGCTCAAATACATTGAAGGCACATGGGTGATTTTGGCGGCGAGCGCAAGTTGTCCCATGGCTAGACCCCCCAGTGCGGAATGTGGTGGCTTCCCAAACTCACCGCAACATTTTTAGGTTCGCAAAATACTTCGTAACTCCAAGTGCCGCCTTCGCGTCCTGTGCCACTGGCTTTAGTGCCACCAAACGGTTGGCGTAAATCGCGCACGTTTTGGCTGTTGACGAAGCACATGCCGGCTTCAACAGCGGCTGCTACGCGATGGGCTTTGCCGATGTTCTCGGTCCACACATAGCTGCTCAAGCCATAGGCGATATCGTTCGCAAGTGCGATGGCGTGCGCTTCGTCTTTGAACGGAATCAAACATGCGACGGGTCCAAAAATCTCTTCTTGCGCGATACGCATGCGGTTGTCGACATCGGCAAACACCGTAGGCCAGACATAGTTGCCTTTGGCGACGCGTGCTGCTAATTCGGGTGCATATGAGGGCCGATCTAAACCGCCACACAAAAGTGAGGCGCCTTCTTTGGGGCCGAGTTCAATATAGCCTTTCACTTTGGCTAGGTGCGCTTGGCTGATCATCGGGCCGACGATGGTTTTTTCATCTAAAGGGTCCCCTACAGTGATGCGCTTTGCGCGTTCGGTGAATTTCGCAACAAAGTCTGCATAAATATTTTCTTGCACCAAGATGCGACTGCCTGCCGTGCATCGCTCACCGTTATTGCTAAAAATCATGAAGACAGCGGCATCGAGCGCGCGTTCTAAATCGGCGTCGTCAAAGATGACAAATGGCGACTTGCCACCGAGTTCCATGCTGAACTTTTTCAAGCCCGCAGTTTTGACAATACGGTTACCCGTCGCAGTGGACCCCGTGAAAGAAATCGCCCGCACATCTGGATGCGCCACCAAAGGTTCGCCAGTCTCATTGCCGTAACCGTGGACGATGTTGAGAACGCCTGCCGGAATACCGGCTTCAAGCGCCAAGTCCCCCAAGCGCGCGGCGGTCAGTGGTGAGAACTCGCTCATTTTTAATACAGCGGTGTTGCCAAATGCTAGGCATGGTGCAACCTTCCATGTGGCCGTCATGAAGGGCACATTCCAAGGACTGATCAGGGCGCAGACACCCACAGGGTGGAACAAGGTGTAGTTCAAGTGCGTCGGGGTTGGGTAGGTGTGGCCGTCCACCCGCGTGCACATTTCCGCGAAGTAAGAAAAGTTGTCTGCTGCACGTGGGATCAGTTGTTTGCCAGTTTGCGAAATCGTTTGACCGCAGTCGTTGGTCTCTGTTTGGGCAATCTCTGGAACATGCTTTGTTATCAAGTCACCGAGTTTGCGCAGCAATTTCGCCCGCTCTGTGGCGGGGGTGCTGGCCCATTGGGGGAAAGCTAGCTTTGCCGCTGCTACAGCCGAGTCGATCTCTTGAGCATTGCCAGCGGCCACTTCGGCCAATACCTCTTGGGTTGCTGGGTTGATCGAGGTAAACGACTTGTGGCTTTGAACGTGCTTGCCGTTGATCAGGTGGGAAATGTATTGCATGTTGTCTCATCAATCATGGTGGTGGTCAAGGCGCCTATGCCTTCAATTTCTGTAACGACCACATCACCCGGTTGGCAGTCGACGACGCCATCTGGTGTGCCCGTCAGAATTAAATCGCCTGGGTAGAGTGTCATAAAAGAACTGAAATACGCAATCAAGGTGGGCACATCGAAAATCATGTCACGGGTATTGCCGTGTTGCGTCGTGTTTCCGTTCACCATGGTTTTAAGTTCAAGTTGCAGTGCATTGCCAAAACTTGCGTGCAAGTCAGCAGCGTCAACTAACCATGGACCAATGGGTGTGCAAGTTGCGCGGTTTTTCACCTTCAAATTGGGGCGATACCAGTTCTCTAGGTAGTCGCGAATCGCAAAATCATTGGCCACGGTATAGCCCTGCACATAGTCAAGGGCTTGCGCATGTGGAACATTACGTGCCTGCCTACCTATTACTACGGCTAGCTCGCATTCGTAATGCATGCACTTGACGCCCTGCGGACGCACGGTGAACTGCTGGTGACCGATCAAACTTGCCTCACCTTTGACAAATGCCAAAGGCTCTTTGGGAGGCTCTTTGAAGGTCAATTCTTTGGCGTGTTCTGCATAGTTAAGCCCCAGTGCCAAAACGGACCGCGGACGTGCTGTGGGCAATAGCGGCGGCAACCAATGCGCATCGGCAAAATGAAAAAGCCGACCATCTGCCAACAGCAGTTGCCCGTCTTGTTCGGTGGCGTCGAATACCTGGCCGTCGACCACGATGCGGGCGTGTTTCATGTCGTTTCCTGAAACAAGCGGTTGCGCAAATGACCAAGTGCGGCGCACAAGGGGGCGTGTATTTCAATCTCATCACCAGCAAAGGCCTGTGGGCGACGCCCAGCGTCTCGGCCTTGGTTACATACATCTAGACCAAGCATCAGCACATCACCTGCTTTGAGCGGCGTGAATGCACTTACATCTGCTAATAACTGCGGAAGATGGCGGCGCATTGTTTGCAAATCAACCGTTTGTTGCAATGTGCCATTGACGCGTACTTCAAGTGCCAATTGATTAGGGTTTGGCACATCACCCCATGAAGCCAAATGGGGGCCTATTGCCAAAAAACCATCCCCATTTTTGTATTTAACGGGGGGACGGTAAAAGCCTTGTTCGGCGATGCCGTGGGGGATAGAGAAATCATTCAACAGCACAAAACCAACCATTGGGTTTTCCTGGTTGGCGTTGGCCTCGCCAATCACCACTCCAAGCGTGGCGCCGATCTCGATGGCTGGGACATGCTTTGGCAAGGCAATGGCGGCATTATGTGCAGACCAAGTGTTGGCAGTCTTGATGTAGAGCACTGGTTCAGAAGGAGGTGCTTGATAAGGCGCTTCACGCATGAATGGTTCGCACAAAGACCACTCGTGGTGGGCATTGAGCAACACTCCATAAACCGTGCCGTGGATAGGGATGTGGGACATTCGTTTATTCCTGCATATCCAAATCAATTACTTCGTCGAGCAGCGCGTAGAGTTCTTGCAATTTGTCGTTGCCTAAGCGCTCCTCCATTCGCTGGTAATGCGCCTCAATGGTCTGCGACAAGATGTGGACGCTTTGTAAACCCTTGGCCGTGGCGCGCACGACCGTTCGGCGTTGATCGCGGGCATCGCGTTCGCGTTCAATCAAACCGTCTCGCTCCATCCGAGACAAGACGCCGCTCAGGCTAGGGCCAATGATGAAGGCTTCACGAGCAATATGTCCCGTTTCAATGCCCGCCTCTTCCTTGGCATGGGACTCGCCCAAAACTCGTAAGACCCGCCATTGCTGGTCACTCAAACCGTGTCCGCGCAAGCCTGGACGTGTGTGCGCCATAACCGACTCACGTGCTTGCAAAAGTAAAAGCGGAAGGTTGCGGTGGCGGAAGGGGGACATTTTTAAAGAAAACTAAATTATTTAGCATGTTAAATAATTTGCTGTCACGAGCCAAGTAATAGGACGGGGTGATTGACTAGGGGATACCCTTGAAAACCAAAAACACTGTTTGTTCATCCAGTATCATTCGATGATGGCCAAAGACAAAACCCTCTACACCTGCAACGAATGCGGATCGACTAGCCCCAAGTGGTTGGGTAAGTGCCAGAGCTGCAACGCATGGAACAGCCTGATTGAGGGCGTGGCTGAGAACAGTGCGGGCCTGAGCAAAAACCGCTACGCAGGGATGGCGGCACTGGTACCAGCCGCTGAAGTCGCTGTACTGTCTGACATCCAAGCGCAAGATGTGATGCGAACACCCACAGGCCAAGATGAGCTTGACCGCGTTTTGGGCGGTGGCATGGTCGAAGGAGGCGTGGTTTTAATAGGCGGCGACCCTGGCATTGGTAAATCGACTTTGTTGTTGCAAGCGATGGACGGTTTGCAACGCAGTGGTTGGAATACTTTGTATGTGACGGGCGAAGAATCTGGCGCGCAAGTGGCCTTGCGCTCGCGCCGGTTGGGACTCGACAAATCGCAAGTGCAAGTGCTGGCAGAAACGCAACTCGAAAAAGTGCTGGCCACCGTCGACAAACTGCAACCTGCGGTGGTGGTGATGGACTCGATTCAAACCGTGTATTCAGACCAATTGACGAGTGCGCCGGGCTCTGTCGCGCAAGTGCGCGAATGCGCCGCGCATCTCACCCGCATGGCCAAAGCCACCGGCACAGCTGTTGTGCTGGTCGGGCATGTCACCAAAGAAGGAGCTTTGGCCGGCCCACGGGTGTTGGAGCACATGGTCGATACGGTTTTGTACTTCGAAGGCGACACCCACTCTACTTACCGCTTGGTGCGTGCGATCAAAAACCGCTTTGGCGCTGTGAACGAAATCGGAGTCTTCGCGATGACCGAAAAAGGCCTCAAAGGCGTCAGCAATCCAAGCGCGATTTTTCTCAGCCAACATGCTGAGCCTGTGCCGGGCAGTTGTGTCTTGGTGACGCTCGAAGGCACGCGCCCAATGTTGGTTGAAATTCAGGCGTTGGTAGACAGTGGCGGGCCATCGCCTCGGCGCTTGAGTGTTGGCCTAGACCGTGACCGTTTGGCGATGTTGTTGGCTGTGTTGCACCGGCACGCAGGCGTGGCTTGTATGGACCAAGACGTTTTTGTAAACGCAGTGGGTGGTGTGCGAATTAGCGAGCCTGCAGCGGACTTGGCGGTCATGCTATCTATCCAAAGTAGTTTGCGCGGCAAGCCACTGCCTGCTGGGTTTATTGCTTTTGGTGAAGTTGGCTTGGCCGGTGAAGTTCGTCCTGCTCCGAGGGGGCAAGAACGTTTGAAAGAGGCTGCCAAACTGGGCTTCAGCGTCGCAGTGATTCCCAAAGCGAATGCACCTAAAAAGCCCATTGAGGGGTTAACGGTTCATGCTGTTGAGCGAGTAGACGAAGCGATTTCCCTAGTTCGCTCATTAAGCTGACACCCCTCTCACAAAATAGTTGGTGTATGAAGCGAAGGCGATATGCCAGTAGTCCATATGGCGACATCAAGAGCGAAGCGAGGAGCCATATGGGCTACTGGCGTAGCGCCTTCGCCGCAGGGAAGTTCAAGAGACAATACCCCGATGAACTTTCAAAGATATTTGGTACCGCTTGCCGCCGTAGTTCTGACCGCATGGGCTTGGCAATCATGGGGCTGGGTAGGTGTTGCGATGGTGGTCTCAGCCGGAGTAATGTGGACCTTGCTCCATTTCACAAGGCTGGTACAAACCATGAAACGTGCCAGCGAACGCCCTATTGGCTTTGTCGACAGCGCAGTGATGTTGAATGCGAAGCTCAAACCCGGCATGAACTTGATGCATGTGATTGCCATGACCCGCGCATTAGGGCAACCTGAAAGCGAAAAAGACGCACAGCCCGAGATCTTTAGCTGGCGCGATGGCAGCCAGTCAGTGGTGCGCACGGTGTTTGTGGCGGGTAAGTTGCAGAGTTGGACTTTGGATAGGCCTTTTCAAGCCACCGACATCTCCCCTGGCGAAGCTGCAAACAGCTGATCGCTAAAATCTCTTCCTACACTTAATTGGCTACAGCCTAAAAACCCAAAGGAATTCCCATGAGCGTCGTTATCCCTTCCATGTCAGACCGTGACGGCAAAATCTGGATGGACGGAAAAATGGTCGAGTGGCGCGACGCCAAGATCCACGTTCTCACGCACACCTTGCATTACGGTTGCGGCGCTTTTGAGGGCGTGCGCGCTTACAACACCGTCAACGGTACGGCAATCTTTCGATTGGAAGAGCATACCGAGCGCTTGTTCAACAGCGCGAAGATTTTGCGCATGCATATTCCGTTTAGTAAACAAGAAATTATGGATGTGCAACGCGACGTTGTGCGCGCTAATAAATTGGAGAGCTGCTATATCCGTCCATTGGTGTGGATTGGTGACAAGAAGCTTGGCGTGAGCCCCAAAGGTAACACCATCCATTTAATGGTGGCTGCTTGGGCTTGGGGCGCTTATTTGGGCGAAGAAGGCTTGAAGAAGGGCATCCGCGTCAAAACGTCTAGCTACACACGCCACCATGTGAACATCACGATGACGCAAGCCAAGGCGGTGAGCAATTACACCAATTCGATTCTGGCCAATATGGAAGTGACCGACGAAGGCTATGACGAAGCTCTGTTGCTGGACACCTCTGGTTTTGTCTCAGAAGGTGCGGGCGAGAACATCTTCGTTGTTAAAAACGGGGTGATTTATACGCCAGACCTTTCGGCTGGCGCTTTGAGTGGCATTACCCGCAATACCGTGTTCCATATCGCACAAGATCTTGGTATTGAAGTCGTGCAAAAGCGCATCACCCGTGATGAGGTGTATATCTCCGACGAGGCCTTCTTCACCGGTACTGCCGCTGAAGTCACACCAATCCGTGAACTCGACCGCATTCCATTGGGCAAAGACGATTACGTGGGCAGCCGCGGACCGATCACTGAAAAAATACAGAGCGCTTTCTTTGACATCGTCAACGGCCGTAATTCCAAGTACGCACATTGGTTGGCCAAGGTTTGAGTCATGAGTAACACCGTCGAGCTTTTAGCCAAAGACCTCAATGGCCATGGCGGCGTGTTTTGTCCTAGCGCCAAGGCTGATATGGCGTTGTGGAACAGCCACCCCAAGGTGTATTTAGACGTAGCCAAATCTGGCGAAGCGAAGTGCCCGTATTGCGGCACCACTTTTAAACTTGCAGCCGGCGAACACGTTGGCAACCACCATTAAGAAAGCCTTAGTCATTGCCCCCCAGTGGATTGGGGACGCGGTGATGACAGAACCCCTGATGCGACGCCTCGCAGCGCGCGGTGAACGCTTAACCGTCGCGGCGATGTCGTCTATCGCGCCCGTTTATCGTGCCATGCCCAGTGTGTTCGAAGTTTTGGAGTTGCCTTTTCAACATGGCGGTTTGCAGTTGTTGGAGCGCTGGAAGCTCGCGCGTTCTTTGCGTGGGCGCTTTGAGAAAGCCTATGTTTGCCCCAACTCGTTCAAGAGTGCGCTCATACCTTGGATGGCGCGCATCCCTCAGCGCATTGGCTATACCGGCGAAGTGCGTTACGGTGTTTTGACCGATCGACTTGATAACCCTTCCTCAGAAGCGCGCCCACCCATGGTGGAGTGGTATGCCGCATTGAGTTTGGTCGGTCAAAACATCCAACCTATGAAACTCACGGGTGATTTACGCCCTGTTTTGCAAGTGCCATCGCAGGCGATGGACGAAGGCCTTGAGCGTTTGGCAAGACGTGCGGACTTGCCTACTTTGGCGCGCAATAGCTATGTGGTGTTTGCGCCAGGCGCTGAATATGGCCCTGCCAAGCGATGGCCTGCGAGACATTTTGCTGAACTGGCGGGGTTGGTCGATAGTCCGATCATCTTGTTAGGCGGTCCACAAGACCGCGCGTTTTGTGCAGAGATCGCAACCGAGGCCAATGCCAAACAAAGTGGCCATTGCCATAACTTGGCTGGCGAGACTGATTTGATGCAAGCCTTTGCCTTGATCAGCGGTGCGTTTCGTGTTGTCAGTAACGATTCTGGTTTGATGCACGTTGCCGCCGCGATGGGTGTGCCGCAAGTGGCGGTGTTTGGTTCATCCAGCCCTGACCACACGCCGCCTTTGAATGACAAGGCGCGCGTGGTGTGGTTGCGCGTGGACCCCAAATACCAACCGCCATTGGCCTGTGCGCCCTGTTACGAACGCACATGCCCATTAGGACACACGCGGTGTTTAGAAGACGTACAAGCCGAGCGCGTTTACGCTTTGCTTTGACGCGCGGCGAGCCAAACCAACAATAAAACAGGTATACCAAGCAATGCGGTGCTATTGAAAAATGCCGCATAGCCGTGTGCATCTACATACACACCAGAGAATCCAGCCAACCATTTAGGGGCGAGCAACATCATCGAGCTAAACAAGGCGTATTGCGTAGCTGAGTAGTTCACATTGGTGAGCCCCGATAAATACGCAATAAAAGCTGCGGAAGCAATACCACTGGCTAAGTTGTCGGCAGAGACCACCCAAATCAAGGCAGTTAAATCGTGACCCACACCAGCAAGCCAAGCGAATAGCAAATTGGTCGCAGCACTCAACACCGCGCCCAACATCAATATGCGCATCACGCCCAAACGCATGGACAAAACGCCGCCAATGAATGCGCCGACCAAGGTCATGATGACGCCAAACACTTTGCTAACCGCTGCCACTTCGTCTTTGGTGTAACCCATGTCGACATAAAACGGATTGGCCATGATGCCCATCACTACATCGCTGATGCGGTAGATGGCGATTAACAACAAAATGATCACCGCTTGCCATTGGTAACGGCGAATGAAGTCGGCAAATGGCTCGACCAAGGCAGATTGCAACCATTCTTTAACGTTGCGGGCTGGAGTTAATTCAATGGCCGTAGGTTCTGCAGAAAACAACACAGTGAGCAGCCCCACGCTCATAGATGCAGCCATCACCCAGTAAGCGGTTTGCCAAGCCAGATGCTGATAAACACTTGCTACAGCATCGGCAGGAGCGACCGGCACAACAGAAGCACGCGCCGCCACCCACAACACGCCCGCACCCGCCCAAATCATGGCTAAGCGATACCCCGTTTGGTAAGTCGCAGCCAATGCGGCTTGGTGTTGCGTGTCAGCAGACTCAATGCGAAATGCATCTAGTGCAATGTCTTGGGTGGCTGAGCCAAAAGCCACCAGCAACGCGCACCACACAACAGGCTCTAAATTACTTTGTGGATCGCACCACCCCATGCCTACCAAGCCGACTATGACCAAGCATTGGGCAAACACCAACCAACTGCGTCTGCGTCCTAGTAGTTTGGTGAGTAACGGCAGCGAGAGTCGGTCTACTAAAGGTGCCCATACCCATTTAAAGCCGTAAACCAATCCCACCCAACTTAAAAAACCAATTGTGCTGCGGTCAATCCCCGCTTCGCGTAGGCGAAAACTCAAAGTGCCCAATACCAGCAACAATGGCAGGCCTGCAGAAAATCCTAAAAACAGCATCCGCCAAGAGGCAGGCTCTAAATAGACAAGCCATGCGTCGCGCCAACTAGGTTTGGTGGGGGTTGACGAGGCTGGACTTGTTGTATCGTTCATAGCCCCTATTTTGAGGGAATTGGTCAGAGGAATTGATATGTACTTCAAACGCGCGTTGCTATATTTTGTTTTGATATCTGCCTGCGTCATGGCAGGCACCCCTTTACTCGCGCGCGAAGGCGTTGAAGTGGGCAAAGAATCTGCGTTTGCTAACTTGGTGCCTGCTGCCGAAGTGGAGCAATCGGCGCGTCAGCAGTATGCACAAATGCTCAAGGAGGCCGCTAGTAAAAACGCACTAGGGCCTGATGACCATCCACAAGTACAGCGTTTGCGTCGGATAGCCAAAGAACTTATTCCATTCGCATTGCAGTGGAACCCGCGCGCCAAAGACTGGGCGTGGGAAGTTAACTTGATTGGCTCCAACCAAATCAATGCGTTTTGTATGCCTGGGGGCAAGATCGTTTTCTACACCGGCATCTTGAACCAACTCAAGCTCACTGACGATGAAGTGGCAATGGTCATGGGGCATGAAATAGCCCACGCATTGCGCGAGCATGCGCGTGAGCGTATGGGTAAATCAGTAGCAACGGATGGACTTGCAAGAATCGGCAGCACCATCGCAGCAGCGGCATTTGGCATCAACCCCAACCTGACAGATTTTGTAGCACGCCAAGGCGCCAACTTGCTCACACTTAAATTCAGCCGAGATGACGAAACCGAAGCAGACTTGGTCGGTATGGAACTCGCCGCTCGCGCTGGCTACAACCCCGAGTCTGGCGTGTCGCTGTGGCAAAAAATGAGCGAAGCTAACAAAGGTGCGCCGCCTCAATGGTTGAGCACACATCCATCAGGCAATTCGCGGATTCATGAAATTCAGGCCAATTTGCCCAAGGTCATGCCCCTCTACGAACGCGCTAAAGCAGTTCGATAAATCTTTAGGTGCCACCCACATACGGGTTGCTCATTCGCTCACGACCAAACGTACTTTCAGGCCCGTGCCCTGGAATAAACACCGTGTCGTTACCCATAGGCCACAAGCGTTGGGTAATGCTGTCGATCAAGTCCTGGTGGTTACCACGCGGAAAATCAGTGCGGCCAATACTGCCAGCAAACAGTACGTCTCCAACAAAGGCGCGCTTGATTTCTGGCGAATAAAAAACTACATGGCCTGGGGTGTGGCCAGGGCAGTGGCGCACTTGCAAAGTGTGTTTGCCTAAGGTGACCGTATCGCCATCTTGCAACCACCGCGTAGGCGTGAATGCGCGTGATGGAGGAAAACCATAGCTAGCTGCCGCTTGCGCCAAACCATCAATCCAGAATTGGTCGCCTTCGTGTGGTCCGATGATCGGAAGCTTCAAACGCTCGGCCAATTCTGCTGTGCCACCTGCATGGTCGATGTGCGCATGCGTGATCCAAATTTGCTCTAAGGTAACGCCGAGTTGCTTGCACCCATCGAGCAGCATGTCTAAGTCACCACCCGGGTCGATGATGGCTCCGTGCATAGTTTCATCGCACCAAACGACGGAGCAGTTTTGTTGGAAAGGGGTGACGGGAATGGTTTCGTATTGGAGCATGTTGGAAGCCATCACTTAATGAAAGGGGTAACAGCGTGTGCATTATCCTTGAGCAAAGATATTTAAATTAAAGGCACCCTATGCAACACCCAGAACTCCATCAACGTATCCACGACAGTTTTATGCGGCAAGGCATGATGCAGCACCTTGGCGCACGTCTGGTCTTAGTCAAGCCGGGAATGGTGGAGCTGTCTTTGCCTTTTTCAGAGCGTGTCACGCAACAACAAGGCGGCTATCACGGCGGTGCCATGGGTGCGTTGGCCGACATTGCTGGTGGATATGCCGCGCTGACCCAAGCGCCAGATGGGTATGAGGTGACGACCGTCGAATACAAAATTAATTTTTTGGCTGCATTTCAAGACGGCGAGTTGCGTGCGCGTGGTTTGGTCATTCGCGCCGGAAAAAAACTTATCGTCACGACTGCAGAGGTGGTGCATCTCGATGCTGACGGCAAAGAGTCTCCATGCGCACTCATGCAGCAAACGATTGCTGTGGTGCAAAAACGTTATTAGCCTAAAGACTTCGCCAAAAACTCAATCAAAACAGAAATACGGTGCGGCACATAGCGGTTGCTAGGAAGTACTGCATAAATTCCTAGCGGTTCAGGCGCATATTCAGGCAGCACTTGCACCACACTGCCGTTGTCTAAAAAAGGCTGGGCGATAAAGTCTGGTGGACGTGTAATACCCAGTCCTTGAGCGGCGGCTTGCAACAAGGCATCACCATTGTTGGCCGCTAAGCGAGGTCGCACTGTGACGTGTGTTTCCTTGCCCCTCAGGCCATAAGTCCAAGTGGTGGATTGAAATTCATGCGAATACACAAGGCATGTGTGTTGCGCCAAATCACTTGGATGCATTGGGCGACTGTGCTGTGCCAAATAGTGCGGTGAGGCCACGGTGAGCAAACGCGAAGTCCCCAGTTTGCGCACGATATCGCCAGGCTCTAATCGGTTGGTAATGCGAATCGACACATCAATACCTTCTTCAATCAGCTTGCTACGGCGGTCGGAAAAATCCATGACCAATTCAATTTGCGCATGGGCTCGTGCGAACTCCAACAATGCGGGCATCAGGTGTTGCAGGCCAAAATTCAAAGGCAACCCTAATCGAATGCGCCCGCGTGGAACAGACTTTTCTTCCAGCAGACTGGACTCCGCAGCGTCCACCATATTCAAAATGACGCGGCATTTCTCTAAGTAAGCGGACCCTGCCGTCGTCAAGCTCAGACTGCGCGTGCTCCGCGTCATCAGCTTCGCGCCGAGTTGCTTTTCCAGTGCGGAGATTTGGCGCGTGACTACCGATCGGGCCACGTCTAGTTGGTCGGCTACTGCGGTAAAACTGCCCGTCTCGGCAATCCGCACAAATAGTTGCATCGCGTTGAGTTTGTCCATTGTTGCTAATTTTGCAACAAATAATTGAAGATTGTGTGCTTTTTCTTTTAATTAACCGCTTCTACATTAAGGGCTCACTACCAATTTGTTTGTATGAATAACTTTAAAAACGTCTTATTTGTGCCCCATGGTTCGCCAACATTTGCGCTCAACCCAGGTGCAGCCGGGGCAGCCATGTCAGCGATTACGCAAAAGTTGCCGCCTGCACGCGCCATCGTTGTGGTCAGCCCCCACTGGGATACGCCCATTCCCACGGTCAGCATGGCGACGCAACTAGAAACCATCCATGACTTTTATGGATTTCCAGAAGAGTTGTACCAACTGCAATACCCCGCGACGGGTTGTCCCGAAGTGGCGCAAGAAGTCGTCTTGGCCTTGCAATCGGCAGGTTTCGAAGTGGCCCAAGACAACGCACACGGTTTGGACCATGGCGCATGGCAGCCCTTGCGTCAAATGTTTCCTGACGCAGATGTACCTATCGTTCCGCTATCAATGCAAATGCATGGCGGCCCCGCTCATGCCTATCGCATCGGACAAGCCTTATCGACCTTGACGGATAAAAATATCTGGGTGATTGCCTCGGGCAACATCACCCATAACCTGAGAGACTGGCATATGGTGGCATCGACGAACAAACAAACACCTGGGTATGTACAAGGCTTTGCAGACTGGGTAGAGGAAAAGCTCAAAGCGCATGATGCTCAGGCCTTAATCCATTACCGGCAACACAGCGCACAAGGACGCCAGGCGCATCCCAGCGAAGACCATTTGTTGCCGCTTTTTGTAGCGCTGGGTGCTGCAGGCGATAACGCACAAGCACAAGCCTTCTTCCGTGGCGTGAGTGACTATGTCATTGCCATGGATGGTTATGCTTTCTTGCATTAAACAAAGTGACCTTTAAATGAAAACAGTACGCACAATTCAAAGTAATCCGCATATGCACTGGGTGGGTGATGGTTTCCCCGTGCACTCTTTGTTTGATTACCAAGGCCTAGGTAAACAACTCAGCCCTTTCCTTTTGCTCGACCATGCAGGACCTGCAGAATTTGCGCCAGCCACAAAACCGCGTGGTGTGGGTCAACATCCGCACCGCGGCTTCGAAACCGTCAGCATCGTGTATGAGGGCGAAGTTGCACACCGAGATTCCACAGGACAAGGTGGCGTCATCGGTCCTGGCGATGTGCAGTGGATGACAGCGGGCGCTGGCATCTTGCATGAAGAATTCCATTCGCCCGCATTCACGCAACAAGGCGGCAGCTTGCATATGGTGCAGTTGTGGGTCAATTTACCCGCAAAAGACAAGATGACAGCACCTGGTTATCAAGCCATATTGAATGCTGAGATACCCAAAGTAGATATAGACAACGGCGTAGCAACCGCGCGCGTGATTGCGGGTGAGTTTCTAGGTGCACGCGGTGCGGCGCATACCTTTACGCCTATGCAAGTGGTAGACCTCGCCATTAAGCCGGGGCATTCAGTTACTTTGCCTGCACCTATTGGTTGGAATACGGCGCTAGTCATTTTGAGTGGCAAAGCGCAGATTAATCACGCACATCCTGTGCACGAAGCCCAGCTGGTAGTGTTCTCGCAAGAAGGTGACGCCTTGGTAATTGCAGCGCAAGAGGATGTCAAAGCATTGCTACTGAGTGGCCAGCCACTCAATGAACCCATAGTTGGTCATGGCCCATTTGTGATGAACACCATGGAAGAGATCAAACAGGCGTTTGTGGATTTTCAGAGTGGGGGGTTTGGGCGGATGATTGCGTGAGTCGCTAAAAGTAGACGCCAACAATGTTTGACTATGTAAACGAATCCAATAGAATTTGAGAGATGAAACCAAGTCAAGCACTACTAACGCATCGTGACGCTATCAGAAGCGTAGTGCTATCCCATCGTGCATTAAATCCGCGCGTATTTGGTTCTGTGTTGTCAGGCCAAGATACTGAAAACAGCGACTTAGATATCCTGATTGATCCAACACCCACTACAACATTGATGGACGTTGCGGCCATTCAAGTCGAATTGGAAAAACTTTTGAACGTTTCGGTAGATGTTTTAACGCCTAACGGCTTACCCGATTCTTTCCGTAGCATTGTTCTCGCGCAAGCAGTTAAGGTATGACCAAGGCGCTTCGCGTCCCTGACTATTTAGGCCATATTCTCAAAGCAATCGAAAGAATTGAGCGCCATACCAGCGATGTTGACGTTGTTGGTTTCTTAGCAAGTGAGTTAATTCAAGATGCTGTGATTCGTAATCTTGAAGTCATCGGCGAAGCCGCAAATAATATTCAGAATACGGATCCTGTTTTTGCTAAAGCACATGACGAAATCCCATGGCAAGTGATGTACGCCATGCGTAACCGCCTGTCGCATGGATACGACAAAATTGATTACGACATGGTTTGGAAAACGGTTTGTAACGATTTGCCGGAGTTATATGCGTTGGTGAAGTCTGCCAATCTTGGGTAATTGGAAATCTTACTTGGACCAAAGACTAAATCGACGCAAGTAACCAAACAATAAAGCGATTGCAGCGTATAAAAATGGGATTGACTCTGGCGTATTTGATTAGCTGTATTCATGTTTACCCAACCAGATCGCCTGATTGAATGCGGTGTATCCCCGCAGAGGCCATCTTTTTCCAAGCAACTTCCAGCGATCCATTAAGGTTGATGGCGCGGGTGGCATCTTCGATGACATACGTATCAAATCCAAGTGACCGTGCATCTATAGCCGTCCAAGCGACACAAAAATCTGTTGCCAATCCGGAAATGAACACTTGGTTGATTTTGTGTTCTTGAAGGTAACCTGTTAATCCGGTACCTGTTGTGTGATCAGCCTCTCGAAATGCCGAGTAGCTATCGATATTTTGGTGATAGCCTTTGCGAATGATCAGCTTAGCTTTGGGAACGTGTAGAGAAGACACCAAGTCTGCATCAGGTGTACCTTGAATGCAGTGATCGGGCCAAAGGACTTGCTGACCATAGGAAAGCTGTACCTGCTTGAACGGATGTCCATCGGCATGGCTGCTAGCAAAAGAAATATGCGCAGGCGAGTGCCAATCTTGCGTAATCACCACATTGTCAAACAATAGCGCTAATCGGTTGATGACCGGCACCACCTCTTCACCATGTTGAACGGGTAGCGTGCCGCCTTTGACAAAACAATTTTGTACATCGACTACAAGCAATGCGCTGTTCGAACTGGGTTTGATTTTGTTAGAGACTGCTAAGCTAAGCGGTGCTGCGAGCGAAAGAGGAAATATGCTGACAAAGTGACGGCGCTTCATGAGGAGGGGTTATGGCGGTGAATGCTTAAATACTATAGCCACAGGATGCTCGCTTGTCTAATCATTCATTCATGCCCGGGCGCAGCCTGCGTCGGCACATGGTGGCGCAAGCCCACTTGCTGGTTCTTCTCATCCACAAACACCAGTTGTGGCGCATGCTTGACCACTTCGGTCTCATGCACTTGCGCAAACGAAGCAATGATCAACAAGTCCCCCACACTGGCGCGACGAGCAGCTGAACCATTTACAGAAATCATGCCCGAGCCACGCTCGCCTTTGATGGCGTAGGTGATGAAGCGTTCGCCGTTGTTGATGTTCCAGATGTGGATTTGTTCGTTCTCACAAATGTTGGCGGCGTCGAGCAGATTTTCATCAATCGCGCAAGAGCCTTCGTAATGGAGCTCGCACTGCGTCGTAACAACTCGGTGAATCTTTGATTTAAGTAGTGTGCGAAACATGGCTCGAATCATAGTGGGGTTGTACCACTCGCATTTGCATGGAGATATGCCAACGCACCCTTTGCCGCATGGCGACCACTGGCTAAACAAGCGCTCATTAAATAACCACCTGTGGGTGCTTCCCAATCCAGCATTTCACCTGCAGCAAATAGGCCAGGGGTGTGGCGTGACATCAGGGCGTCGTCTAGTGCTTCTAGTTTGACGCCACCTGCACTGCTAATCGCTTCATCTAAAGGGCGGGTGGCTACTACGGTGATGGGAACATGTTGAATGGCCTGCGCAAGTTGCACAGGGTCATTCAACGCATCTTTTGTCAGCACCTCATGTAACAGCGCCAAATGAACCGCTTGCAAGTTCAAACGACTTTTTAAATGGCTACTCAGTGA
>JAGWXI010000057.1 GCA_018969975.1 Burkholderiales bacterium | reverse complement strand
ACGGCGTGGGCTTCTTCTTGCCAACGTTGTTGCAAAGCTTTGACGGCATCGATACGCAATGTGGGGGCAGCGCCTAGCGTCTGTGCCTCTGCAATCAGGGCGTTACGCCTCTCCAGACTGACTTTTTGAACCGCCTCTAGGGGTTCATGCGCGGCATGGATGGCGGCCTTCCACTGAGGTTGCAATTCAGCGAACATTTTTTCGCTCAAGTGGCCGCTCTCGCGCCACCGTTGGGCGAATTGGTGCAATTGGCGGGCGACACCTTTCCAGTCGGGGCCTTGGGCATGCTCTGCAGCCCAAGTTTTGAGTTCTTCGATCAAGGCCAAACGTTGCGCTTTATTGGCTGCGGTTTGGGCGCGGGCCTCCTTGAGCCAGGCATCGACCACCACATGGGCTTTGTTACAGGCGGCATCAAATCGCTTCCACAAAGCGGGGTTGGGTGCGGCTTGTTTGTCGACTTTTTTCCACTCCTCCCGCAAATGACGCAATATTTCTTGCATCTTGCGCCCGCCCATGGCGGGCTCTGAGTCGGGCTTGAACAACGCCTCTGCCTGCGTGGCGAGTTCGAGCCGCTGCTGGTCAATCAGCACCTTGTCACCCATGGGTTTGACTTTGCGCGTCGCTTCGCTAGCAACACCAGTCGCGGTTGCAGTGGCGCTTGGCACGACTTGCGCCTGTTGAGCTTGCGCCTGAGAAGGATGGCGCGCTTGGCGAATTTGTTCTGCCCAAGCAGGCACGGCTGGCAAGGGGGCTTGCGAGTCAGCAGCAGCAGTTTCTGTCAATTGCAGGGCGTCACCAAAAGCCATCCAAACGGCTTGCAATTGCTGGGCACTGGTTTGTAGAGCTGGGGGAAATTTGGCATCCACACTAGACCACTGCGCATCATCGGTCAGGCTTTTGGCCTGGGCCTGCCAGCGGTCTAGGTCGGTATGCAATGCTTCACGAAGAGCAAGGGCATCTTGCCAAGGCTTGGTAGAGAGGACTTCAATACGCTGCGCTAATAAAACTGCAGCTTCGCGCTGCACTTGGGACTGGTGCTGCAGGTCTTCGATAGCTTTGACGCGGTCAGCCAAAGCCGTCTTGAGGCCCGCTAAGGGCTCACGTGACAAAGGTGCACCAGCTTTGGCAGCGTCACGTTGCCACGCCATGGCGTCGGCGATATTGATGCGCGGAGCATCGCGTAAGGCGATTCCTTTTTCTGCCCAACTATGGGATAGGGCCTCTTGTTCGATATGGCGGCGTTTTTCTTCCATACTTTCGCGCAAGACTTTGGCCGCCCCCTTATCGCGGTGGCTCATTTCCTTAAAAACATCTTGCAAAGCTTGCAGACTCGGTTCGCTGGAGAGCCAGGTTTGTAAGAGCGCAATACGCTCGCCAGACGTGGTTGCACTAAAAGCGCCTGCCGTCAATGCGTCGAGGGAGATAAGTTCTGGGTTTTTATTTTCTGGGTGGGTCACGGTAACGGCTCAATATCTAAATATCCGACTATTGTCGCTGAGGCTTTAAAATTTTCACCTTACCGCTTTTTGAATAATTCCCATTGAAACAGTTTCTCGCCCGTTTAAACCTCGGGATACGGATGTTTGCGACAGACGTAGTACAGGGGTTTTTCGCCATCACCCACAATGGATTGGCGGTTTTAGGGCTGTCTATTTTCTTCTTTATCGTAGCGCTGTCTGTTCGCCCTGACCTGCGTTTGGTAACTGAAGCCAAGTTGATCAATTGGCTTCAAGAGCGTCAATATGATTCAACCGGAATGGAATTCGACGCCGAAGCGGTGGACCGTGCCACCGCAGTCGATCCACGCGATTTACCCCGACAACAAGCCAACTTAGCTTACTGGCTCAGCAAGAAATACCGTGTAGCGCCCGAGCCCTTGAGCGCATTGGTCAGCGAGGCCTATGAAATTGGCCCCCGCAACCAAATCGATCCATCCCTTATCTTGGCCGTAATGGCAGTGGAATCAGGCTTTAACCCTTTTGCCCAAAGCAATATGGGTGCACAAGGATTGATGCAGGTCATGACCAAGATACATGAAGAAAAGTACATTGGTTTTGGCGGAGCTTTGGCAGCTTTTGACCCTGTCGCCAACCTCCGCGTTGGGGTCAGTGTGCTCAAAGACTGTATCAATCGTGCTGGCTCCACCGAGGGCGGGCTCAAACTCTACGTAGGCGCTGGTAATTTAAAAGACGATAGCGGCTATGCCAATAAGGTTTTGAGTGAATATGCCCGCTTACAGCTGGTGGCCAAGGGTGTCAAAGTACCTATGTCTGCGACACCAACCACAGCGGCAGAGGCTGCCACCGCCCGCTTAGAAAGCTTATGGGAAAAAGCCCAACGCCTGACGCCTTTTGGCAAAGATGACGATGACAACAAATAAGTGTTTTTTTAATTTCTGATTATTTTTCTTCAAGGATTTTTTCATGTATGACCGCAACGTCTTGATCGCACAGACGGACCCAGAGATCTGGGCCGCCATTGAGGCCGAAAACGCCCGACAAGAACACCACATAGAACTCATTGCCAGCGAAAACTACGCCTCTCCTGCTGTCTTGCAAGCCCAAGGCTCGCAGTTGACCAATAAATACGCCGAAGGCTACCCTGGCAAGCGTTACTACGGCGGTTGTGAAAACGTGGACGTCGCGGAGCAACTCGCGATCGACCGTATCAAAACCATTTTTGGCGCAGAAGCCGCCAACGTGCAACCCCACTGCGGTGCGTCGGCCAACGAAGCGGTTTTTCTGGCGTTTTTGAAGCCTGGCGACACCATCATGGGCATGAGCTTGGCCGAAGGCGGCCACCTGACCCACGGTATGGCGCTCAACATGAGTGGCAAATGGTTCAACGTTGTGTCTTACGGATTGAACGCCAAAGAAGAAATCGACTACGAGGCGATGGAAAAGAAGGCGCATGAGCACAAACCCAAACTCATCATTGCCGGAGCGTCTGCCTACAGTTTGCACATCGACTTCGCGCGATTTGCCAAAGTGGCCAAAGACGTAGGCGCGATTTTCTTGGTAGATATGGCGCACTACGCTGGGTTGATTGCTGCGGGCGTGTATCCCAACCCGGTGCCTCACGCAGACGTTGTGACATCCACCACCCACAAGAGTTTGCGCGGCCCGCGCGGTGGCATTATTTTGATGAAGGCCGAGCATGAAAAAGCGATCAACAGCGCCATCTTTCCTGGCCTCCAAGGTGGGCCGCTGATGCACGTGATTGCTGCCAAGGCTGTAGCATTTAAAGAGGCCATGGGAACCGACTTCAAGGGCTACCAACAGCAAGTGGTGAAAAATGCCCAAATCATTGCAGAGACATTGACCCAACGCGGTTTGCGTATCGTCAGTGGCGGCACGCAAAGCCATGTGATGCTGGTAGATTTGCGCTCCAAAAAAATCACTGGCAAAGAAGCCGAAGCCGCACTCGGTGCAGCGCACATGACGATCAACAAAAACGCGATCCCGAACGACCCCGAAAAACCCTTCGTCACTAGCGGTGTACGCATTGGTACTCCCGCCATGACAACACGCGGTTTCAAGGACGAAGAGGCGCGCTTGACTGCCAATTTGATTGCCGACGTCTTAGATAACCCCCATAACGAAGCCAATATCGCCGCCGTACGCGCCAAGGTGCACGCGCTGACCGCGAAGTTCCCCGTCTACAAGTAAGCGATGAAGTGCCCTTTTTGCGGTCACCTAGAGACCCAAGTGGTCGAGACCCGCATGTCCGAAGATGGCGATTCGATCCGCCGCCGTCGCCAATGCGGTGCCTGCGAAAAGCGCTACACCACCTACGAGCGTCCTGATGTCAGCTATCCCAACGTGGTGAAAAAAGACGGGCGACGCACTGAGTTTCAACACAGCAAGTTGGTAAGTTCCATGGCGCTGGCTTTGCGCAAACGCCCTGTGAGCACCGAACAGTTAGACAACGCGGTGGAACGGATTGAAGAAAAGCTGATGAGCTTGGGCGCGCGCGAAGTTCCATCTACCCGCCTTGGCGAACTAGTGATGCGTGAGCTTAGAAAATTGGATAAGGTGGCTTACATACGATTTGCCAGCGTCTACCGAAGCTTTGAAGATATTGATGAATTTAAAAATCTAGTGGACGAGGTAAGTAAATAATTTGTAAGCACAACTTACACAACGCGTATTCCTTCAACCTAACATTTGAGAATGCATTTGTTAGGTTTTTTCTTTTTGACTCCCCTGTCTGCCTCCTCACCTAAGTCGGCGCTGTATGGCTTTTCTTTGATTGAGCTTGTGGTGAGCCTTAGCGTTTTAGGTCTATTGATTGCCTTTTCCCTTCCTGTCGTATGGCGCTGGCAAGAGCGCGCCCGAATTGACCAAGTGCGTCAACAACTTTTCTACGACTTGCAACTTGCGCGCTTACGTGCCTTGCAGATAGGGCAACGCTTACAAATGCGCAGGTTGACGGATTGCACTCCAATCAGTACAAGTGCCACTGATTGGAGTTGCGGCTGGCAAACTACAACCGTCCCCGATAGCACTGGGTCAGCGCTGGTGATCAGCACCACATCTCTTGACGCAACGCTACAAGTCAGCTTTGCTAAGAACACCAACTTTTTCATTTCAGCCCAAGGCGATTTAGGCACGATAGGTGACCGATGGACAGTTCTGTCGCGAAATGCCGGGGTTAACTTCAGTCGCTCCCTGTGTATCAGCAGTGCTGGCCGGATTCGCACGGCAGAGGCGGCCACATGCAGTTAACCATCAGGTCCATACCAAGCAGCAGCAGCGGACTTGCCATGCTCGAAGCCATTGCAGCATTATTAGTTCTCACTACTGGCGCTATAGGCATTTTGTGGTGGCACCAAAAAGCTGAACTACGCCAACAGCAACAAATTAACCAATTCATCGCCATGAGTTTGGCAAGCGATTTAGCCAAACGCATGCAAGTCAATGCTAGGCAAGCCGCACTGTATGCATTTGGTTGGGGGGAGTCGCGCCAATCAACCCACGATTGTTTTGCATCCCCCTGTAGTTGGGCGCAACTGGCGCAATGGGATATTTCGCAATGGCAACAAGCTTTACGTGCACAGTTACCCCAAGGTGACGCATCTGTCTATCCCTTAGCCGGAAAAGCCCAGTGGTGGGTAATCAGTGTGGGGTGGCCCGCTAACAAAATAACGTCTGCTAGTGGGTCATGTCCCGTACGCATGCAATGCTGGAATTTATCAGTCAGGCCTCAAAGATGATGTTTATCACCCCCAAGCCCTGCTTTTCCTTGAATCACTCCTCAAATAGGAGCAAAGGCTATTCATTGGCTGAGTTATTGATAGGACTTGGCGTGAGTAGTTTGGTAGTAGCCTTGGCTTTGAATCTCTACCAACTCTGCCGTCAGTCTTGGCAATTTCTGGCGGCTGTCGATACGCTTTACCAAAATGCGCAAGTTGCATTCAGAGCGATAGAGCGTCAAGCCGAGCTAGAGGGTGCAGCTTATTTTGTATCTTCATCGGACAACCATGTGCTGCTCTCAACACCCTACCCCAGCATGATTAACCAGCATGAAAGTCTGCTACTCATGCATTGGGCTGGAGCAGATTTGTTAGATTGCCAAGGCAACGCAAGCGCAAACCCCAGCACCATGATCAGCAATAGCTTTAAGCGAAATACCCATAACGAATTAAGCTGTAAAGATACCAATGCCCTAGGTAGCAACTACCAAGCCATAGCCGAAGGTGTCGAAGATTTACAAATACGATTCGCACACATCAATCCCCTTCTCAATACGCTGCAATGGCGTAATGCTTCCGAACTTTTTGGTCCAGCAGAAATCGTGGCTATTGAAGTGTGTTTGCGCATGGTCACCCCCATGCGCATAACAAGCACTGTCCATCACTATCCCTCCAGTAAGGCAGGCTGTCGCGAGGAGATGATTGCAACAGATGGTCGCTTGAGAAGAGTTTTTCGACGCGTCATAGCATTGCGAAATAGATTTGGTGTTTATGGTTAAAAGTAATCAACTCGGATTTGCCTTGCCCATTGTGTTGGGGGTCTTGGCTCTTGCTGGCTTATCCTGCGCAACTGCTTGGCGCATGCAATGGTTAAACCAAGAACACCTTGCGGTGCAGTCAAGACTTCTTCGCTACCAACACACAGCAGAGGGTGTTTTTCCGCTGGTTGTAGAGGACATCATCGGAGCGATCCAGCAAACTGCAGGAGCAGCAAACCTACGCAACACTGCAGGAGATGACTTACAAACCCATGTTTTTTTCCCCAACACTCTCCAAGAGCGTGACAAGCTGCAAAAGCGCATTGGCGAGGCCATATGTCAAGCTGGCATTTGCGCTCCCAAAACTCTTGCCAATTGGAGTGCCCAACAATGGCACAGCTTTCTAGGAAATGCACAAACTGTTAGAGCAGTTGATTTACCGCATAGCGACATCTCTGCTTATTACTGGGTAGAGGTTTGGCTCAATGCGCAACATGCTTCCTCTGCGGCAATTGCACCCGTATCTCCTTTTATCTACCGTATCACCGTATGGGTAGAAGACGCTCCCCCCTTGAAAGCCGACGAAGGAAATCGGCCCCTAGTGATCCCGTCCAATAGGTTAGTCATGCAAGCCATTTGGTCTCGCGCTGACAGCATCTCGGTAAATGGTCAATGGCATAGCTGGAAATTGCTTGCATGACACCCCCATTGGATAATCAAGCGATGTCCACAAATAAATCGGATATCCACTGGATGTCGCAAGCCCTTGCTTGGGCTGAAAAATCATTGTTTACGTCTGCGCCCAATCCTCGGGTCGGTTGCGTCATCGTCAACTCCCAAGGTGTTTTGATAGGGGCGGGCCACACCCAACCCGTAGGCCGTGAACATGCTGAAGTCATAGCGCTGCAAAATGTTTTGATGCAGGGGCATTCGCCAGCTGGTGCAACCGCCTATGTCACATTGGAACCCTGCAGCCATCAAGGGCACACAGGTCCTTGTTGCGATGCCCTCATTGAAGCAGAAGTAGCACGCGTAGTGGTTGCGGTGCAAGACCCTAACCCTTTAGTGAACGGGGCCGGTATTGCCCGAATCCGAAAAGCAGGTATCCAAGTAGAAGTCGGCGTTCTTGAAAACGAAGCACAGTTATTAAATCCTGGATTTTTTAAACGCATGCGCCATGGTGTGCCGTGGATACGCCTCAAAGTAGCAGCATCACTGGATGGAAAAACTGCGCTCAACAATGGTGCAAGCCAATGGATTACCTCCGTTGCGGCGAGGCAAGATGGCCATGCCATGCGCGCCCGCGCTTGCGCAGTACTTACTGGAATAGGCACCATCTTAGAAGACGACCCGCAACTCAATGTGCGCGATATCGATGTACCTCGCCAACCCACCTTAGTCATCATTGACAGCAAACTCGAAACACCTCTGGGTGCCAAGTTGTGGCAAACCACACGCAAAGTTTTGATTTACTGTGCCGTGCAAGACGCGAATCGCCAATCAGCTTTAGAAGAGAAAGGTGCAAGCGTAATCTGTTTACCTAATTCGCTAGGAAAAGTAGATCTAATCGCAATGCACCAAGACCTTGGCAAAAGATCTTTCAATGAAGTGCACGTGGAAGCGGGTCATAAACTCAATGGTTCACTATTGGCATCTGGATTAGTGGACGAATTGTTAGTTTATTTCGCGCCCCTTTTAATCGGCCAAGGTCAAGGCATAGCAAACATGGGGCCCTTGGAGAAAATCTCCCAAGCATTGAAACTCGATATTCAAAACATAAAGACCATAGGCACAGATATTCGGCTGATAGCGCTCATCAAGAACGAAAGCCTTGAGGGGCCTTCAGCAACAACCTAAACCTGCGAAAATAGACGGATGTTTACTGGAATCATTACTGGCGTGGGGCGCATCACCGCTGTCCACGATCTTGGAAGCTCTTTTCAGCACGGAAAGCGATTGACAATTCAATCACCTGAGGGCTATTTGGTTGGTGTGGTCCTAGGCGACAGCATCGCACTCAACGGAGCTTGTATGACGGTTACAGGTATTGATGTAGCCAATCATCATTTCACGATTGATGTTTCTGCTGAATCATTGGGTCGCACCAGTGGACTATCCGAACTTGGCAAAGTGAACCTAGAGAAAGCTTTGCGCGCTAACGACCGACTTGGCGGACACATCGTATCGGGGCATGTCGATGGCGTTGGCCAGGTGACGCACTTTGCGCAAGTGGGTGAAAGTTGGGAGTTACGAATTTCAGCGGCCTTTGATCTGTCTAAATTTCTGGCTTACAAGGGCTCCATCACGGTCAATGGCGTGAGCCTAACGGTAAATGACGTGCAAGACCAATTCGTCAATGGCGCTCTGCAAAACACCGAAATCAGTATCAACCTGATTCCTCACACTGTAAAAAACACTGCCCTTGGAGAATTGAAATCAGGAAGTATTGTGAATTTAGAAATTGACACAGTTGCACGCTATGTTGAACGCATGCTCCATGTTGAAAAATTATGTGCAGCCAATCCATCTATATGAAGGTCACCCATGTCTAGCCCACTTCAACTAGTAGCAAAAAATACCGCTCTCATCTCTCCTATTGAAGATATCGTCGCCGAACTCAAAGCTGGTCGTATGGTAATTTTGGTAGATGAAGAGGATCGCGAAAATGAGGGTGACCTGGTGCTTGCCAGCGACCATGTCAGCGCCGAAGCCATCAATTTCATGGCGCGTTTTGGCCGGGGATTGATTTGTCTCACATTGACGCGCGAACGTTGCGAGTTTCTCAAACTCCCACCCATGGCTGCTCAAAATGGTACGGCTTATGCAACGGCTTTTACCGTCTCCATAGAAGCCGCTGAAGGTGTTACCACGGGAATTTCAGCCGCTGACCGTGCGCGCACTATCGAAGTTGCAGTTGCCAAAAATACCCAAGCAAGTGACTTGGTACAACCGGGCCACGTTTTCCCCTTGCAAGCAGTCGATGGCGGTGTCTTGATGCGCGCCGGGCACACCGAGGCCGGCTGTGACTTAGCTTCTATGGCTGGCTGCTCTGCTTCCGCAGTTATTTGCGAAATCATGAATGACGATGGCACGATGGCTCGTCTTCCTGATTTACAAAAATTTGCAACTGAACACGGCTTGAAAATTGGCACTATTTCTAGTCTCATTGAACACCGAAGTCGCACGGAGTCTTTGGTCACCGCCATCAGTTCACGCACTATGCAAACTGCGCATGGTGCTTTTGAAGCCGTGGCTTACCAAGACAGCACGAGTGGAGCAGTCCACCTGGCTCTCATCAAAGGACAGTGGGAAAAAGACCATGCTGTTCTGGCTCGCGTACACGAACCCTTGTCTGTGCTAGATGCTTTAGAACCCGACCGGATCATGCATTCATGGGGATTAGATGCCGCTATGCGACGTATTGCAAAAGAAGGTTCGGGCGTTATTGTGTTGCTCAACTGCGGGGAAAGTGGTGCGCAATTGCTTGCCCAATTTGACGGAACAGCCCGTTCAGCCCACGCTCCTGAGCGCGGCCGAATGGACTTGCGCAGCTACGGTGTAGGTGCTCAAATTTTGCGCGACTGCGGTGTCCAAAAAATGCGGTTGCTGGGTAATCCACGTCGCATGCCCAGTATGGTGGGATATGGCCTTGAAATCACTGGCTACATTAGCAAGGACTAAATATGTTCACTCCCAACTCTCTTTTACCGAGCCAGTTAGATGGTAGTTTGCTTAAAGTGGGCATAGTACAGGCCCGCTTCAATCCAGAGATAACGCAAGCACTTGCCCAAGCTTGCTTAGCTGAATTAGCAGCTAACGGAGTCAAGCCAGAACGTATCACCCATGTTTATGTGCCCGGTGCTCTAGAGATTCCGCTGGCACTGCAAGCCTTGGCCCACATTGAGGAACCAGAACCTTTTAATGCTCTGATCGCTTTGGGTTGCATTATTCGGGGGGAAACTTACCACTTTGAGTTGGTAGCCAATGAATCTGGTGCTGGCGTTTCAAGAGTCAGCATGGATTTTCATGTGCCCATAGCCAATGCAATTTTGACTACAGAAAATCTGTCGCAGGCACTAGCTAGGCAAACTGAAAAAGGGCGCGAAGCCGCACGCGTTGCTATTGAAATGGCGCTTTTGCTTGAGCAACTCGCATGAGTGCAGACACTAAGCCGGTGCGAAAAAGCGCCTCGAAGTCAGGACGAAGCCGTGCTCGTGAGTTTGCTTTGCAAGGCTTGTACCAATTTATTGTGGGTCGCAACCAAGCTACTGATATTGATACTTTCACGCGCGACCTCAGTGGTTTTCATAAGTCAGATAGCCTCCACTACGAGGCTCTTTTATTTGGATGCATAGACCAATTTCAATCGCTTGATTCGCTTATTACGCCCTTTCTAGACCGCAAACTTGAAGAAATTTCGCCTATTGAACACGCCATCATGTGGATGGGTGCTTACGAATTTCAGCAATGCCTTGAAGTCCCTTGGCGGGTAGTACTTAATGAATACATTGAACTTGCCAAATCATTTGGAGGTACAGATGGTCACAAATACGTCAATGCGGTTCTCAACAGCTTGGCGCCTCAATTACGCCAACCTTTGATTTAAAGCCTGCGAGAATTCGCTCTTCTTTGCAGAAACAACTTCTATGAATCAAGATTTCTCCATCCTCCATTTGTTGCTCAACGCAAGTTGGGTTGTACAAGCCGTTGTGGCTGTTTTGTTGATTGTGTCCATCGCTAGCTGGACTGCTATTTTTCGAAAAATTATTGCAATTGGGCGCATCAAAGATTTGAACGAAGCGTTTGAACGTGACTTTTGGTCTGGCGCCAGTTTGAACGAACTGTTTGCCGCAGCTGCCCAAAACGCCAAGATATCTGGTCCTATGGAGCGTATTTTTGCCAGCGGAATGCGGGAGTATCAAAAACTGCGCGAACGCCGCATCAATGACTCCAGCATGTTGATGGACGGTGCTAGACGCGCGATGCGGGCAAGCTACCAACGCGAAATGGATGCTATTGAATCCAACCTGTCTTTTCTAGCTTCTGTGGGTTCGGTATCTCCCTATGTGGGTTTGTTCGGTACGGTATGGGGCATCATGCATGCCTTCACTGGTTTGGCGAGCATGCAACAAGTCACTCTCGCCAAAGTAGCCCCGGGCATCGCTGAGGCCTTGGTAGCAACTGCCATTGGTTTATTTGCAGCCATTCCTGCCGTGTTAGCCTACAACCGCTTTGCGCGCGATATTGACCGCGTCTCCAACAAATTAGAGACTTTTATGGAGGAGTTTTCTAATATCTTGCAGCGTAATGTGAGCGCAAGCCCATCAGGGCGATAAACAAGGCTTGTCACTATGGCTTCTATTGCTCCCCGTTCTGGCCGAAGAGGTCGTCGCGCCATGAACGATATCAATATGGTTCCTTTCATCGACGTGATGCTGGTCTTGTTGATCATTTTTATGGTTACCGCCCCCTTGATTTCCCCCAGCGTGATAGACCTTCCTTCAGTCGGTAAAGCCTCTGTTACACCAACACAAGTTCTCCAGATCGAAATCAGTAAGGACGAAAAAATCACTATCAAAAGTACGGGGTCAGTTTCTAAATCGCTGCCTAGTTCGCTCAGTAATTTAGTACGTGATGTACGTGATATGACGGCTAATGCAACTGATGTTCCTGTGGTGATATCCGCTGACAGATCCATTAAATATGAATCAGTAGTCAAAGCCATGGATACCTTGCAACGCGCTGGGATTGCCCGTGTAGGTTTGTCTGTTCAACTCACTGATTGATGACTGCAAGCTCTGCCTATATCGAATTTGCGCCGCCTCCGCCTCCTGGAACAGGACGTGCACTTGGTCTTGCTTTATTGGTGCATTTCTTATTAATGGTGGCCTTGACTGCCGGAATTCAGTGGAAGCAAGACAATAGTCTTTCAGTAGAAGCAGAGTTATGGGCTGCCGTTCCTATGGCAGTAGCGCCCAAGCCTGTGGAAGTAGAACCTGCTCCACCGCCACCGCCTCCTCCTGCCCCCAAAGAAATCGTCAAGCCCCCACCTGCGCCTAGCAGCAATGTCGATGCAGATATCGCTTTAGCTAAACGCAAAAAGCAACTTGAGGAAGATAAAAAGAAACAAGAAATTCTGGAAGCCGAGCGTCTAAGAAAAGAACAACTTCAAAAAGAGGAAGAGAAAAAAGCTAAATTAAAAGAGAAACAGCAAAAAGAACTTCAAGAAAAAATCCTCAAAGAAAAAGAGTTAAAGGAAAAAGAGTCACGGGAAAAAGAACGTAAAGAGAAAGAGCGCAAAGAAAAAGAAGCCAAACCCGCACCCACAGATACTAAAAAATTAGAGGCCTTACGTCAGGAAAATATGAAACGCATTGCTGGTATGGCAGGCGCTTCAGGAGATGAAAACGCCACCGGCACAGCACTACGTTCAGCTGGCCCGTCTGACAGCTATGGGGGGCGTATCCGCGCACGAATCAAGCCAAACATCACTTTTACAGAGGACATTACCTCCAACTTACCTGCTGAAGTGGAAGTGCGATGCGCCCCTGACGGAACCATCGTTGGTAAGAAACTTATTAAATCCAGTGGCAATCCTGCTTGGGACAATGCTGTTCTTAAGGCTATCGACAAAACAGAGATCTTGCCGCGTGATATCGATGGCCGAATTCATTCACCCTTGATCATCAGTTTCCGTCCAAAAGATTAAAGTTTTTTTGACTCAAATAATAGGTTCTCCAAGCACATAGGCAGGCGACTAAAGCCACTCCAAGAGAGGCCGTGTAGATTGACCTTAATCCAAAGCTATCACTTAACAATCCTCCCAAATATGCACCCAACACCCCTGGTGCTCCATATCCTATCGACGCATATAAAGCTTGCCCTCTTCCGCGCAGTCGCCCCGGAAAATGTTTAGACAAAATTGAAATGCATACCGTGTGGTGTGAGGCAAACGTTACCGCATGCAGCATTTGCGCTAACAGCAAAACCAGCACGACATCTGACCACCAGGTAGTCAAGCACATACGAACCACCATCACGCCAGAGCAAATCACTAACCAAGTCGATAAATTAAATATAGGTAACCATTTACTTTGCGTAAAGAACCAAACTATTTCAGTAGCTACAGAAACAGCCCACAAAATTCCGATCATTGTTTTGCTATAGCCCAGGGCGTCGAGATACAAAGATAAATAGACATAAATTCCAATATGTGCGAACACATGAAAAAAAACGGTTACAAAGAACCATCGCACCTTGGCTTGTCGCAGTACTGATAAAACGGCTTCAGGTGCAGCATCTTGGTGAATGACTTCAGCCTGCTGAGGCAACCACCAAACTGAAATATTGATAGCTACCAAAGATCCTACAGCCCAAGCGGGAAAACTCTCTAACCCTAGGTGATCAAACCAAGCACCTGCCACCAATACCGTCACCAAAAATCCAATAGACCCCCACAAACGGATTCGACCATAACGCTTAGTATTAAATGTGCCTTGGTTACTCACCCACTGCGCCAATGCGGCTTCGCTCATGGGCA
Source organism: Burkholderiales bacterium (assembly GCA_018969975.1). Classification (GTDB taxonomy): domain Bacteria; phylum Pseudomonadota; class Gammaproteobacteria; order Burkholderiales; family Burkholderiaceae_C; genus Limnohabitans. The sequence continues at coordinate 4,056 of JAGWXI010000057.1, read as the reverse complement.
TCATGGCACTGGTATGAATAAACATAAACAGCAATACAAGGGCTAACCAAAGTAGCCCCCATTGAAAAAACAAGCCAACAGCACAGACCAATGCAGCTGCTGCACAAAAACGCAATAAGCTGATTCGATTAGCACTATGGTCACTCAACCAACCCCAGCCGTAAGGCGCCAAAACACGCGTTAAAGCTTGTACACCTGTAAGCAAGCCAATAGTGCTGATAGAAAATCCCAGCGACTTCAACCAAAGAGGTAAGTAAGGGTTGAAAAATCCAATGTGCGCAAAATAACTAGCCGATAAAGCAGCAAATGGAAAAAGTGTATTGCGCCTGATAGGCGCTGACTTATCCAGCTCAGGCACTATTGGGCGATGCGTCCAGCAATCGCAGGCATGTCTACCGATACATCACCACACTGAGCGCGATGACGCAGGGCATGGTCCATCACCACCAATGCCAAAAGCGCCTCGGCGATAGGAGTGGCACGTATGCCAACGCAGGGGTCGTGCCGACCTTTGGTTACTACCTCCACAGCTTGGCTGTTTTGGTCGATTGAATCGCGAGGGCTCAATACAGAGCTTGTCGGCTTGATAGCAATACTTACTTCAAGATCTTGTCCTGTACTGATACCACCCAAAACTCCACCTGCATGATTAGTAGCAAAACCTTGGGGCGTAAGCGCATCACCATGCATGGTGCCCCGGTGCGAGACGCTGGCAAAGCCAGAACCAATCTCGACACCCTTTACAGCATTCAATCCCATCATGGCGTATGCAATGTCTGCATCTAATTTGTCATAAAGGGGTTGACCCAATCCAACAGGCATAGAAGAAGCAACTACCCGAATACGTGCACCGCAAGAGTCCCCTGCTTTGCGTAAGCTATCCATGTAATCTTCAAAGGCTTGCACATCTGCACAGGGGGCATAAAAAGGGTTATGGCCTACATGGTCCCAACTCTCGAAAGCAATAGGCAGATCGCCAAGTTGGGTCATACAACCTTTGAATTGGGTACCGTACTTCTCCTGCAACCATTTCTTGGCAATGGCACCTGCTGCAACAGTGGGAGCTGTTAGACGTGCAGAAGAACGGCCACCTCCGCGTGGGTCACGGATCCCGAATTTTTGGAAATAGGTGTAGTCCGCATGACCTGGACGAAATGTCTGCAACAAGTTGTTGTAGTCTTTGCTGCGTTGGTCGGTGTTTTGAATCAACAAGGCGATGGGCGTACCGGTTGTCTTACCTTCAAATACTCCAGAGAGGATTTGTACTTGATCTGGTTCATTGCGCTGGGTGACGTGTCTACTGGTTCCGGGTCGCCTTCTGTCTAGATCGTGCTGGATATCAGCCTCAGACAAAGTCATGCCTGGTGGACAGCCATCAACGACGCAACCAATTGCAGGGCCGTGGGATTCACCAAAGTTGGTGACGCAAAAAAGGGTTCCGAAGGTATTTCCACTCATAGTGCGCGATTATCCCATTCGCACTTACCAACCCGATTAACGTGTAGATGGTTGTTCCGTTGTGTCAGGATCTTCGTTGGGCCAGTCACGAATATAGGCTTTGAGCATTTTGTTCTCAAAGTTGTGGCTATCTAATACGGCTTTAGCCACGTCGTAAAAACTGATCACCCCTTTGAGGTGCGCCCCATCCAGCACTGGAATATAGCGAGAGTGGCTAGTGAGCATCATGTGCCGAACTTCGTCAATTTCATGGTCTGACGAGCAGGTCAAGGGGCTACTATCCATCGCGCTTTGCACAGTTGCGCCACCAAGTACTCCTCCATGACGGTGCAAAGCCATGATGACTTCGCGAAAAGTCAACAAACCCACCAAACGTCCACTGTCCATTACCAATAGTGAGCCCATGTCTTTGGTGGCCATGGTATCAACCGCATGCGACAAGGATTCAGAGGGGTCGATGCTAAAAAGCGGGCTGTCGCCCTTGACACGCAAAATATCGCTGACTTTCATGGAGTACCTCCCTGCATAGAGGTTTTAATATAGCCCACAATGGTAAAAAAAACCACTTCTTACACCCGAGGAAACCATGCCTGGCTATAACGACCCAAGTTTTGACACCCTTGCTTTGCATGCTGGTGCAAGCCCTGACCCTACAACAGGTGCGCGCGCCACACCGATTCATCTCACCACATCGTTTGTATTTGAATCCAGCGACCATGCTGCCTCTCTGTTTAATCTGGAACGAGCAGGACATGTTTACAGCCGCATCAGCAACCCAACCAATGCCGTTTTAGAACAACGCGTTGCGGCATTGGAAGGCGGCATTGGCGCGATTACCACCGCTAGTGGGCAAGCAGCCTTGCATTTGAGTGTGGCCACCCTGATGGGGGCAGGCTCACATATTGTTTCAAGCAGTGCTTTATATGGTGGCTCGCATAATTTGTTGCACTACACCATGAGCCGATTTGGCATTGAAACCACCTTTGTCCATCCGCACGATATCGATGGTTGGAAAAAAGCGGTTCGGCCCAACACCAAATTGTTTTTTGGTGAAACAGTGGGTAACCCAGGGTTAGACGTACTGGATATCCCAACCGTTTCACAGATCGCGCATGAGGCAGGCGTGCCTTTGTTGGTCGACAGTACCTTGACCTCACCTTATTTGCTCAAACCGTTTGATTTGGGTGCAGATTTGCTCTACCACTCTGCCACGAAGTTTTTGAGTGGTCATGGCACCGTGATTGGTGGCGTTGTGGTGGACGCTGGTAGCTTTGATTGGGAACGTAGTGGCAAGTTTCCAGAGTTGTCACAAAGCTACGAAGGCTTTCACAACATGGTCTTCACCGAAGAAAGCACTGTGGGCGCATTTTTATTGCGTGCACGTCGCGAAGGCTTGCGCGACTTTGGCGCGTGCATGAGTCCGCACAGTGCTTGGTTAATTTTGCAAGGCATTGAAACCTTGCCCTTGCGTATGGAACGCCATATGTCGAACACCGAGAAAGTGGTGGAATTTTTAGCTAACCATCCAATGGTGAGTCGCGTGGGTCATCCCTTGATGGAAGACCACTCTAGCCACGCATTAGCGAAAAAACTATTGCGCTTTGGTCCACGTGGTGCTGGCTCAGTATTCAGTTTTGATATCAAAGGCTCACGCGAGCAAGGTCGTGCATTTATTGAAGCACTGAAACTCTTTAGCCATCTGGCGAACGTGGGTGACTGCCGTAGTTTGGTAATCCACCCCGCTAGTACTACGCACTTCAGGATGAGTGATGAAGCTTTGGTAAACGCTGGCATTGGCCCCGGCACCATTCGTTTGTCGATTGGCCTTGAGGACTCAGCAGATTTAATCGATGATTTAAAGCGCGCTTTAAAAGCAGCTGAGAAAACTGCCGGCTCACCAGTGAAACCGGCGGCGGCTTGAAAGGGATACGACTATGAAATTTTCTATTCCTGCAACAAATGGATCCTCGTATGAAGCCTATGCCTACACAGGAGGTAAGGCATTCGATGCGAAAAAACCCACCGTGGTGTTCATTCATGGCGTATTGCACGACCACAGTGTCTGGATTTTGCAAAGTCGCTATCTCGCACACCACGGCTTCAATGTATTGGCGGTAGACCTACCAGGCCACTGCCGCAGCGGCGGTGATGCGCCTGACAGCGTGGAAGCTGCATCAGCATTTATTGAACAACTAATGGATACAGCTGGTATTGAAAAAGCCGCGCTGATTGGACACAGCTGGGGATCTCTGATAGCCCTAGAGACGGCAGGACGTTTAGGTGATCGCATCACGCACTTAAGTCTAGTGGGAACTGCGTTCCCAATGCCCGTCTCGCCTGCGCTCTTGGAAGCCTCGCTGAATGAACCCATGAAGGCACTTCAAATGGTGAATGTGTTTTCACGTGCGACCTTGAATGCACCTCCCTCTGTCTTGGGTCCAGGCACTTGGGTCTACGGTACCTCGATGGCACTTGGTCGTCGCGTTTTGGCAAGCAACACCAAGGTCAATGTCTTTCACCGAGGCTTCAAAGCCTGTGATTCCTACACCCATGGCTTAGAAGCTATGCAGGCTGTGACCTGCCCTATTTTGTTTTTGC
>JAGWXI010000056.1 GCA_018969975.1 Burkholderiales bacterium | reverse complement strand
AAGCCTTGGTCGGTAGAAATTGACGGCTTAGTTAAAAAGCCAGGGCGTCTCGACATAGAAGACTTGCTGAAGTACAGCCCCATGGAAGAGCGTATCTACCGAATGCGGTGTGTTGAGGGGTGGTCGATGGTCATTCCTTGGGTCGGCTACTCGCTGTCAGAAATCATCAAGCGCGTAGAGCCTTTAGGCAATGCCAAGTATGTGGAATTCACCACGCTGGCAGATCCTAAAACCATGCCGGGCGTGCGCTCGTCTGTGCTGGATTGGCCTTATGTGGAAGGCCTGCGCATGGATGAAGCGATGCACCCTCTAACTTTGATGGCATTTGGCATGTATGGCGAAGTCTTACCCAATCAAAACGGCGCGCCATTGCGTTTGGTCGTGCCTTGGAAGTACGGTTTTAAAAGCGCCAAGAGCATTGTGAAAATGCGCTTTTTAGAAAAAGAGCCTGTGAATTCTTGGGGGCGCTCGGCGCCACAAGAATATGGTTTTTATTCCAACGTCAATCCCTTGGTAGACCATCCGCGTTGGAGCCAAGCAACTGAGCGCCGAATCGGTGAAGACGGCTTACTGACTAAAAAACGTAAAACCTTGATGTTCAACGGTTATGAAGCACAAGTGGCATCACTGTACGCAGGCATGGATTTGAAGAAGTTCTACTAATCTTCTTCTTTCAGTGGGCGCAATTTTGCAATCCATGGTCAGGGCTTTATTGGGCAAACCCCAAACCAAGTCCGTCATTTTTACGATCGCTGCACTGCCTTTTTGTTATTTGGTGTGGGGCGCTTTCAATGATGCCCTTGGGGCCAATCCTGCGGAGTATTTGATCCGTTCAACCGGTGAGTTGGCATTACGTTTCTTATGCTTAACTCTGGCTATCACGCCTTTGCGGGTTATTGCTGGGCTACCGGAGTTGCTGCGATTTCGCCGGTTGTTGGGCTTGTTTGTGTATTTTTATGCTTGCATACATTTGCTGTGCTACAGCTGGCTCGATATGGGTTTCGAGTGGATAGACATTGCAGCAGATATCGCCAAGCGCCCGTTTATTTTGGTGGGGTTTACAGCGTTTGTGTTGCTCACGCCACTAGCGGCCACCTCATTTAACCGAGCGATCCGAAGCTTGGGCGCTAGGCGCTGGCAAATGTTGCATCGCGTTGTTTATGGCATTGCCCTATTGGCTGTACTGCACTTTTATTGGATGCGCGCCGGTAAAAGCAATTTTGCAGAAGTGGTCGTGTACGGCGGTATCTTGGCCGCTCTGCTCTTATGGCGTGTTTGGAATAAGCGATTCGCACGCCATTAAATCTTGCGCAGTTTCTCGGCGGCGGATGAGATGCCATTTACTGCCATCGACCAACACCTCTGCTGCGCGACCACGTGTGTTGTAGTTACTCGCCATGGCCATGCAATAAGCACCTGTTGACAAAATCGCCAGTACATCGCCTGCTTCAACCGAAAGCGATCGATCGCGGCCCAACCAGTCACCGCTTTCACAGACAGGGCCGACTACGTCGTACACCAACGACTCTGTATCGCGCAGAGCTAAGGGCGTGATTTGGTGAAATGCTTCATACATCGCAGGACGAGGCACATCGTTCATCGCGGCATCAACGATGCAGAAATTTTTCAACTCACCAGGCTTGAGGTATTCAACTGTGGTCAAACATACACCAGCGTTGCCGACCAAAGAACGACCAGGCTCGATCATCAACTGGCGCTGGCCGTAGCCACGCGCATCTAGTTTGGCTAAGAGTGCGCGCCATAAATCATCTGCTTGGGGCGGCAGTTCGTTGTCAACAGGCATGTTGTAGTCAATGCCTAAACCACCACCAAAGTCAATGTGTTTCAACTTAATGCCCGTACGTTCGATGGCGTCCACTAAATCGAGCACTCTGTCCATCGCGTCTAAATAAGGGCTGATATCGGTAATTTGTGAACCGATATGGCAATCAATGCCCACGACTTCCAAGCCTTGGAGTTGCGCCGCGCGCTGGTAAGTTTGTAAGGCGCTTTCATGCGCTACACCAAATTTATTGTCTTTAAGCCCAGTAGAAATATAGGGATGTGTTTTGGCGTCGACATTGGGATTGACACGAATACTCACCGGTGCACGCATGCCAAGCGCGTAGGCTACTTCACTCAAGACTTCGAGTTCTGCTGCGCTTTCTACGTTGAAACATGCAATGCCAGCACGCAAAGCTTGCTGCATTTCAGCGCGGGTCTTACCGACGCCAGAAAAAATAACCTTGGCCGGATCGCCTCCCGCAGCGACCACACGTGCTAATTCGCCGCCAGAAACAATATCAAAACCACACCCCGCTTGTGCAAACACTTGCAATACAGCCAATGAAGAATTGGCCTTCATGGCATAACAAATACGTGCATTGCGTCCTGCAAAGCCGCGTTGGTAAGCCGCGAGCGCTGACAACATGGCCGCTTTGGAATACACAAACAAAGGGGTGCCATACGTTTTGGCCAAAGTGGAGAGTTGTACTTGTTCAATCAACAAGTCGTTGCTCTGCCTGGCTATGAAAGGGGAACCAGCTAGGTGGGAATTTGTCATTTCTTAGGCGCAGATATGGGGCTAGCCACTGGCGTGGTGATAGCAGGAAATAGCGCCGAATTAGATTCAACAGCATCGTCGGGTTGAGTAATAGGTAATGGTGTAACCAAACCTGGAATAGGTGGTGGCGTGATCTTTCTGTCGGAGGCAACACCTGGTAATTTACGCACAATGATTTCAGGCAAAGTGGCACGGTCTTTAAAGTCTGGATCGTTGGACATGTAGAGAGGGCCCTTTTGACCGCATCCAGCCAAAAGTACAGATGTCACGAAAAGTGTGGCCACACAGACCTTATGGGCTTGGGCCCTGACTAAAATGATTTGCTTCATACCCATAGTTCAAATTGTAATGACCGATCCTGAATTTTTAGACCACGCTGAACAATTGCTCAAAGCAGTTGAATTAAGTTGCGACGTCTTCAATGACAGCAGTGATGCAGATATTGACAACCAGCGAGTCGGAGGCATGGTTACTTTAGTTTTTGCTAACCGAAGCCAAATCATCATCAACCTACAAAAACCTTTGCATGAAGTTTGGTTGGCGGCCAAGTCAGGCGGTTACCACTTCCGTTTTGATGGTGAGAAGTGGTTAGATACCAAAGGGCAAGGAGAGTTCTTCGAGAGATTGACTCAGGATGCAAGTGCACAAACAGGTCTTAGTTTGCGCTTTGAGGCGCATTTCAATTCCTGAATAAATCCAAGATTTTCTTTTTCTCGTCGTTGGCAGGCAATTCGCTATGACCCGACTTGCTATCTAGCCCTAAGCTTGTCACGCCAGCGCCTTTGCTGTATTCAATAAATACCCAATCGCCGTTCTCATAGCTCAAACCGGCGGGAGGAATGGGTTCAGCAACAGGCGCATTTTGCAATGCGTGTTGCATATAACTGATCCAGACGGGCAAGCTCAAACCACCGCCAGTCTCTCTGTCGCCAAGTTTGCGGGGGGTGTCATAACCGATCCAAGTTACCGCAGTCACGCTGGGGTGGTAACCAGCAAACCACGCGTCCATCGAGTCATTGGTGGTACCCGTTTTGCCATAGATATCCTGACGTTTAAGTACCACAGGGGCACGCGATGCAGTTCCAGAGCGGGTTACTTCTTGTAGCAAGCTAGTCATCACATAGGCGTTGCGTGCGTCAATCGCCCGTAAAGATTCATCGAGTTCAGGTGGTTTGAATTCTGAAAGCACTTTACCCATTTGGTCGGTCACTTTGGTAATGAGGTAAGGATTAACGCGGTAACCGCCGTTAGCAAATACAGAATACCCCGCCACCATTTGTAGTGGAGTAACAGAACCAGCACCCAGCGCCATAGTCAGATAGGGCGGATGTTTGTCGGCATCAAAACCAAATCGACTAACCCAATCTTGTGCGTTTTGAGCGCCAACAGATTGCAAAATGCGAATCGAAATCATGTTCTTGGATTTAGCCAAACCCTTGCGCATCGTCAAAGGCCCTTCAAAAATACCGTCGTAGTTTTTCGGCTCCCAAGGTTGTCCACCAGTCACGCTGGCATCAAAAAACAAAGGTGAATCATTGATCACGCTCAAAGGGGTAAAACCTTTTTCAAGCGCGGCTGAATAAATGAAAGGTTTAAAGCTCGAACCAGGCTGGCGCCAAGCTTGGGTAACGTGGTTGAATTTATTTTTATCAAAATCAAATCCCCCAATCAAAGCGCGAATGCCGCCATCGCGCGGATCAATGGCTACAAAAGCGCCTTCAACTTCAGGAAGTTGCGTAATCTCCCATGTATTTTTCGGCGTTTTTGTGACCCGAATCAAAGCACCAGGGCGTAAACGAATATTGGGTTGGGCTTTATCAGATAAACCAGACTGCACGGGTTGCAGGCCTTCGCCAGTAATTTCAAGGATTTCGCTGTTTCTTCTGACAGCGCGCACTTTTTTCGGCGTCGCCTCTAAGACAACAGCAGCGAGTAAGTCGCCTTTGTCCCCTTGCTCAATCAAGGCGTCATCTATTGCGTCTTCTAATTCGGATGCGTTGGTGGGCAAGGTGATAAATTTTTCTGGTCCGCGGTAGTGTTGCCGCCGTTCGTAGTCCATGATGCCGCGGCGAAGTGCAAAGTAAGCGGCTTGCTGATCGCTAGCGCGGATGGTGGTGTAGACGTTTAATCCGCGGGTATAGATTTCAGTGCCATATTGCGCAAACATCAATTGCCTGGCCATTTCTGCAACGTAGTCCGCGTGGGTATTGAATCCACTCATAGCTGTGCGAATTTTGAGATCTTCGAGCTTGGCCGCAGCAGCTTGCTCTTTGCTGATAAAACCATTCTCTTCCATGCGCTCAATGATGTAGAGCTGTCGAGAGCGTGCACGTTTGGGATTGCTGATGGGGTTGTAAGCTGACGGTGCTTTGGGAAGTCCAGCCAACATTGCCGCCTCTGCAATCGAAATATTTTTTAAGGGCTTGCCAAAATAAGCTTCAGAAGCCGCTGCAAAACCGTAGGCGCGGTTGCCTAAGTAAATTTGGTTGAGATAAATCTCAAATATTTGATCTTTCGTGAGTAGATGCTCGAGTTTGGTGGTGAGCAAAATCTCATAGATCTTGCGCGTAAAAGTTTTCTCTGATGAGAGATACACATTGCGCGCAACTTGCATCGTGATGGTTGATGCACCCTGGCTTTTGGCCCGCCCGAGGTTGGCCAAACTTGCGCGCAACAGGCCGATATAGTCGACTCCTCCGTGCTGGTAGAAACGCGCGTCTTCGATGGCGAGAACCGCGTCTTTCATGACTTTAGGAATATCTTTGAAAGGCATGAGGTTGCGACGCTCTTCGCCAAACTCGCCAATTTGTGTGCCCTCTGCTGAGTAGACACGCATCGAGAGCTTGGGCCGGTAATCCGAGAGTTCGCTGACATCAGGTAGTTGCGGATAGGCCATGGCCAATGCCACGCCAATGAGCAATGCGACTATCACGCCACACGCAGCAATAAAACCAAAAGCCCACAAAAGCAGGGTGCTAGCCATAGACCGGGGCTGCGCAATCGCGTTGTTTAGGTCTTTAGATGGGGAAGGAGTTTTGGAATTTGCCATGGGACATTATAAAAACTGCGTAAAAGTCGCTCACTGTGTTAGTAGAGCATGCTCCCGTGACGGTTCAACTCTTTAAAAATTGTTTCCCTCAGATAACAGAAATGGATGTGTGATGGCTGAGGAAAAAATGCAACAAATTCAACGAAATGAAGAACTCGGATTTACTCTGTGGGTAGATACCAAGAACCAGTCGGTAGCCATTGGCCTAGAAGCGTCTTGGTACGTTCGTACCTTGCTGTCACTGCCGGTCGAATTAAACGATAGAGAAGTCAATTCCCAAATTTGCGAAGAATTACAAATCCAATTCCCCTCAGAAACCAGTCAATGGCATTTTGACTATGCGGCCTTGAACCCCGCCACAGCAGTCGACGGCTTAGGCGCATGGGAAGTTTTTGCCTTGTCCAACAAGCATATGGATTCACTCCTAGCAATGTGCAACGACAAGCAATGGAAGTTGGTGTGCGTGGCGCCACTTTCCACCTTGGCGCAGGGGCAATGGGGTTCAGGGGTGCGTTTCTACCCTTCTAGGCAACAACGGCTTAGCCAGTTGTGGCGTAAACGCTGTTTGCGGGGCGGTATGGGTCTGTGCGCAGGCATTCTCTTGTCTATGGGCTTGGGTTCGGGGTATTCCATTGCAAGCGCTTATTGGGGTAACAAAACCAATTTGCCCAAAGAAGTAGCGCCAGTACAACCGCTACTTGCAGAAGAACCAAGTTTAGAGCCGTGGATGGCGCAAGAGTTTGGACGCATCCAAGGACCTCTTGAGCACTATCCTCTGGAAGAGTTACTTTTGGTCGGTGTGATTCATCAAAGTGGAAAAACCAACGCACTGATACGGATCAAACAACCACAAAATCTGGAGTTGCATAGTGTTCGGGTTGGTGATTATCTTGGAAATAAATTTGGGCGCATCGTAATAATTTCACCTGAAAGCATATGGATCCATGAACGCCTTCAGGATGATTCAGGCGCCTGGATAGAGCGAGAAAGACGCCTTCAACTGGTCTCCAATGCCGTATAAAAAAGCACGGGTTCAAAGGTGAAAATTTGGCTTAGTTTGGCTTTGGGTGCGGCCCTGGCATTTTTGAGTAGTTCAGGTGTTGCGCAGAACGAAAGCTTTAAATACACAGGAAAACCATTAACCCTCAATTTCCAAACAATTGAAGTACGTGCGGCGTTACAAATCATTGCGGATTTCACGGGTCTTAATTTAGTTGCTTCTGATAGCGTTACAGGCAGCCTTTCTTTGCGACTTCACCAAGTACCTTGGGACCAAGTGCTCGACATCATCACGCAAACAAAAGGGTTGAGCCAGCGACGTCAAGGAAATGTAATTTGGATTGCGCCGCGCGCTGAAATCGCGGCCAGAGATAAACAAGAGTTTGAAATACGACAAGCATTGTTAAATCTGGAGCCACTCACCACGCGCAACATAGTTCTCAACTATGCCAAGGCCACCGATGTGGCCCAGCACCTACAAGGAATTGGGCATTTTCAAAATAAAGCGCTAGCCACTGGGACGCCCCCTGATGGTGGCGCAGGTGCTACTTTGTATCTCTCCAAAAACCATCCATTCGGTCAATACCGTTCAAGTACCAACCCGATGGAGCCGCCATGGATGGGACCGACACATTCTCTTGCTGCCGCACAAACAGCAAACGGATTGGGCGCACTAGGGGGCTTAGGTGCCAATGCGCGGTTATTGAGCGCACGCGGCAGCGTGATTGCAGAGCCACGAACCAACCAATTATTCATAACCGATGTGGCAAGCCATTTGGAAGTAATTGCGCACATCATTGGCAAGATGGATATTCCTCTACGACAAGTGATGATAGAAGCACGAATAGTTCAAGCCAGCGAAACATTTGGCAAAACGCTCGGTGTGCGCTTAGGAGGAATTTTTGAAAATAATCAAAGTAAATTAAGCGACAAAATACTCAATCCCACCGGTAAGTTTGTTAATTTGCCAGCTGGAAATATCAGTGGATTTGAACCGGGTAGTTTTGCCATCTCTTTGTTCAATGCAGAAAAAAACAAGATACTGAATTTAGAGTTGTCTGCATTAGAGGCAGATGGAAAAGGCAAAGTAGTGTCAAGTCCGCGGGTTGTAACAGCTGATCAAGCCAAAGCCATTATTGAACAAGGAACCGAATTGCCTTATCAAATGGCCTCTGCCAATGGCGCAACTGCCATCGCATTTCGTAAAGCCAATTTAAAACTAGAGGTCACTCCGCAAATTACCCCAGAGGGCAATATCGTGCTCGAGCTCGACATCCACAAAGACAGCGTAGGACAAAACACGCCAGCAGGGTTTGCGATTGATACCAAGCATGTCAATACCCAGGTGCTAGTGGACAACGGCGGCACGGTCATGATTGGTGGCATTTATGAATCAACAGAACTCGACGAGCACCAAAAAGTGCCAAGCTTGGCAGACCTTCCCTTACTAGGATTTCTATTCAAAAGTCGCCGATCCAACCAAATCAAACAAGAACTTTTGGTATTCATAACGCCTAAAATGGTCAACCAAAGTGTTTCAGCTCAATAAGAAAGCCTCTATTGTTAGTTTTGGTTGGTCTGCCAGGCTCTGGCAAAACTACCGTCGGTCGCCAATTGGCCAGACGCCTAGCTATCCCGTTTGTCGATTCGGATCACGCCATCGAAAACCGTTTAGGTTGTTCGGTGCGCGAATATTTCGAACGCGAAGGGGAGGCCCGCTTTCGTGACATCGAGTCTGAAGTTTTGGACGATCTTAGCCAGCACCATACTGGCGTTTTATCTACAGGGGGTGGTTCTGTACTGCGTCCAGAAAATCGCCAACGTTTACGGGAGCGCGGCCGTGTCTTTTATTTGCGCTCATCGCCTGAAGAAGTTTTTCGCCGTTTGCGCTATGACCAAAACCGTCCCTTGCTTCAAGTAGCAGACCCTATGGCAAGACTGCGTGATTTGTTTGAATCACGTGACCCAGTCTATAGAGAAGCAGCCCACTATGTGATTGAAACCAACCGACCATCGGTCTCGACATTGGTCAATATGATCATGCGGCAGTTGGAACAAATGGGTGAACTGCCGTCCTCCCATAAGACACAAGCTACACAGTCCATGAACGCACGTCCATAAACAGGACCTTCTCAGAGAAAGAATTTTTGTGAGCACATCCATCTCGCCTATTCGCATTCAGATAGATCTCAACGAGCGCAGCTATCCCATACTTATCGGTACACAACTGGTTGACAACCCTGATACCTGGGCCAACTTGCCCAAGGCTGCGATAGCTTTGGTAGTGACCAATGAGACGGTAGAGCCCCTCTACGCCAAGCGACTGTGTGCCGCATTGCAATCCCACTTCGGGCAAGTGATGACCTTGGTATTGCCAGATGGTGAAAGCCATAAAGATTGGCAAACTTTGAATTTGATTTTTGACCAACTTCTTGAAGCAGGCGCTGATAGGCAAACTGTTTTGTTTGCATTGGGCGGGGGTGTTGTCGGTGACATGACGGGGTTTGCAGCGGCTTGCTATATGCGTGGTGTGCCTTTTGTACAAGTGCCCACCACCTTGTTGTCGCAAGTGGATTCGTCGGTGGGTGGAAAGACTGCCATCAACCATCCATTGGGTAAAAACATGATCGGCGCGTTTTACCAACCACAACGCGTGGTGTGTGACTTAGACACTTTGCAGACACTGCCACCGCGTGAATTGAGTGCGGGTTTGGCGGAGGTTATCAAATACGGCCCGATTGCAGATATGCAGTTTCTAGAGTGGTTGGAAAACAATCTAGATGCTTTGCTGGCGCGCGATCCAAAAGCCTTGGGTTATGCCGTGCAGCGCAGTTGTGAGATCAAAGCGTATGTGGTGTCGCAGGACGAACGCGATGTCGGCATGCGTGCCGCTTTGAATTTTGGCCACACATTTGGACATGCGATTGAAGCGGGCTTAGGTTTTGGTGAATGGCTGCATGGTGAGGCCGTTGGATGCGGCATGGTGATGGCAGCGCACTTATCGCAGCGTTTAGGTCTAGTGGATATGGATTTTGTGAAGCGACTTACCCATTTGCTAGATCGCGCGGGTTTGCCTGTCGTGGGCCCGCAATTGGGGGCTGACAATTACTTGCACCACATGCGTGTGGACAAAAAAGCCCAAGCCGGTGAAATCCGTTTCGTCTTGATTGACCCGCCTGGCCACGCCGTGGTGCGTGGCGCACCCGATACTTTGGTGGCAGACGTCATCGACCATTGTTGTGCTGGCTAATTACGCCTGCCATCCTGAGTCCACGCGTGGCCGACGCCATGTGGAATCAGACGCCAATCCTCTTTCTCACGGATTGCGCAACCCGCACCAACGCGACCGTGACCGTATCGTGCATTCCACGGCGTTTCGTCGCTTGGTCTATAAAACCCAAGTTTTCCTGAACCACGAAGGCGATTTGTTTCGCACACGCATGACGCATTCATTAGAAGTGGCGCAACTGGGGCGCTCGATTGCACGCGCTTTGGGTTTGAATGAGGACTTGGTCGAGGCCATTGCACTGGCCCACGATGTTGGGCACACACCTTTTGGCCATGCGGGGCAAGACGCGCTCAATGCATGCATGGCTGAACACGGCGGTTTTGAGCACAACCTACAAAGCTTGCGGGTGGTCGATGAACTCGAAGAGCGCTACCCCGCTTTCAATGGATTGAATTTGAGTTTCGAGACGCGTGAAGGCATTTTGAAACACTGCGCGCGGCGTAACGCTGAGTTGATTGAAGCTTCTGAGCCCAACGGAGTTGCCAGCAGATTTTTAAACGGTACGCAACCCAGTTTAGAAGCGCAGTTATGCAACTTGGCGGATTCCATCGCCTACAACGCCCACGATATCGATGACGGTGTGCGTTCTGGTTTGTTGAGCTTGGAGCAATTGCAAGACGTGCCCTTGTTTGCAAGACACCAGCAACAAACGGTAGAGGCATTTCCGCATTTGGCTTCTGCAGATGAGGTTGTGCATGGCCGAAGGTTGTTGTATGAAACCATTCGCCGTATGTTGAGCGAGCAAGTGTTTGATGTCATAAGTGCGACCCAAACTGCATTGCAACAGCATGCACCACAAAACGCAGACGAAGCCCGTGCTTGCCCGCCTTTGTTGCAATTCAGTGCAGAGATGGAAGACGCATCTCAAACGCTCAAAACTTTTTTACTGAGAAACCTATATCGCCATCCCCAAGTCATGCAAACCACCGACTGGGCGCGTCAGGTTGTGCATGAATTGTTTGAAGCCTATGTGTCACGTCCACAAGAAATGCCCCGTGCCTTTGCGCAACGCCATAACTTGCCTCGTGCTGTGGCTGACTACGTGTCGGGTATGACGGACAGATTTGCCACACGTGAGCATGCGCGCTTGGTAGTTGCGTGATGGAAGTTCCATCAAGACCTGTTGGTTTTGCATTGCATCCTTCTTGGGTGATTGTTTTGGCGGGTGTCTGTGCCGCCTTACATGTTGGCAAGTTGCCACCCGCACTGCCAGTTCTTCAAGCCACTTTAGACATCAGCTTGGTGCAAGCGAGTTTCTTGCTCTCCGCCATACAAATTGCTGGCATGACCTTGGGATTGGCGGTAGGTCTCGCAGCCGATGGCATGGGTTTGCGTCGTAGCATGTTGATCGGTTTAGCTTTGTTGGCATTTGCCAGTGCTTGCGGAGGTTTTGTATCAACTGCGTCGAGCATGTTGTGGTTACGCACATTAGAAGGAGCAGGATTTTTATTGGTAGTGATGCCTGCACCTGCCCTAATTCGTTTAACAGTGACTTCAGAGCAACTCAACACACGCATGGGTTGGTGGGGCACTTATATGCCTGCCGGAAGCGCCTTGGCTTTGTTGTGTGGGCCTTGGATGATTGCGCAAGCTAGTTGGCAAGTGTGGTGGTGGTTGTTAGCTGCAGTGTCAGTGTTGGCTTGGCTGGCGGTATGGTGTTGTGTGCCTATCGTCCCGCCTGCTTCGGCCCACCTAGACGACGCATGGACCAAGCGGCTTGCGCTCACACTTAAAACGCCTGGCGCTTGGTGGGTGGCAATGGCCTTTGCGGTGTATTCGTCGCAATGGATGGCGGTGATTGGCTTCTTGCCCACGGTCTATAGCGAGATGGGCTTGTCAGCCAGCACGACAGGCCTGTTGACTGCTTTTGTAGCGGTGGTGAACGTGATGGGCAATATTTTTTCAGGACGTTTGCTGCAAAGAGGTTGGACTGCGAGAGCAGTGCTCTTGTTGGGTTTCGCAAGCATGGCCTTAGGTGCATTCGGAGCATTTGGGCAATGGGAAGGGTGGAGTTTGACGCCCATCTCTAGTTTTATCTGTGCAGTGTTTTTTTCTGCGGCTGGAGGCGTCATCCCCGGTACTTTGTTTGCGACGGCTGTGCGTGTGGCGCCTAGTGAGGCGACTGTCTCTACGGTGGTGGGATATATGCAACAGTGGTCTGCATTTGGACAGTTTGCAGGGCCACCGTTGGTTGCGTGGGTCGCAACGCTTGTGGGTGGTTGGCAATGGACGTGGGCTGTCACCATGGGTTTGTGTGGCTTGGGGTTCGTGTTGGCTTTCAAAATTGGGGGCTTGCTAGAGTCTCCTGCCAAAGCGGTAAGGCTGGCTTCATGAATCTATTGGAGTCAGAACGCATTGCCATCGAAGACACACAAAAGTGGTTGCTAAATGCGGTCATTGGATTGAACCTATGTCCATTTGCCAAAGCAGTGGTGGTGAAAGATAAGGTGCGTTACCGCGTATGTTTGTCTTCTGCCTCGCAAGGTATTTTGCAAATGTTGGCAGAAGAGTTGCAGTTTTTAGCGTCTGCGGATGCGTCTCTGGTTGAAACTACTTTGCTTATAGCGCCCTATGCCTTGCCTGACTTTTTAGACTTCAATGATTTTCTGGGTGAATGCGATACGCTGCTTGAGTCGCTAGGTTTGGTGGGCGAATTGCAAGTGGCGGACTTTCATCCTGATTACCAATTCGCCGGTGAACCGCCGAACGCGATGGGACACTTTACGAATCGTTCGCCTTATCCCACTTTGCATCTATTGCGTGAATCTAGTTTGGATGAGGCGGTTGCGGTCTATCCCGATGCCGCTTTGATTTTTGAGCGCAATATTGCATCGCTCGAATTACTAGGTGCTAAGGGGTGGGCTGATTTGGGTGTCGTTGCGCGTTTGAATCATCGTGCTTAGTTGCACAATCTGAGCATGGCTAAAAATAAATCTGGTGTTGCAAATACACCTAAACCACTCGATTTAGATTTGCGTCCGGGGCAATCGATTGAATTACTCAAAGCGTTGCACATCCTCACGCGAGAAGGAAAGATTAACCAAGATTCGCGACGCAAGCTCAAACAGGTCTATCACCTCTACCAATTCATTGAAAAGTTGTTGCAAGAGTTGCCTTCTTCAGATTTGGGTCCTACTTTGGCAGACCACGGCGCTGGCAAGTCTTATCTGGGTTTTATTTTGTATGACTTGTTTTTCAAGCCATTGGGAAAGGGTGAGATTTACGGCATAGAGACACGCAGCGAATTGGTAGCGGCTTCGCAAGCGTTGGCGCAACGCTTGGGTTTCGATCGCATGCATTTCCTCAACACCAGCGTGGCGGAATCTGCGAACAGCCAATCCTTGCCGGACCAATTCGATGTAGTCACTGCCTTGCATGCATGTGACACCGCCACCGATGACGCGATCGATTTCGGCTTACAAAAACACGCGCGCTATATGGTCTTGGTGCCGTGTTGCCAAGCTGAGTTAGCCGCTAGCTTGCGACAAAACAAAGTGTTCGATTTAAAGCGCACCCCCTTGGCAGAGCTTTGGCGCCATCCTCTTCACACCCGCGAGATGGGAAGCCAACTCACCAACGTATTGCGCTGTTTGTACTTAGAAGCTTTAGGCTACCAAGTGACCGTCACCGAATTGGTAGGTTGGGAGCACAGCATGAAAAATGAACTCATCATCGCCAAATACACCGGCCAGAAAAAACAAAGCGCCGCCGACCGCCTCAAAGCCCTGCTCACCGAATTCGGCCTAGAAGCGCTACTCAAAATTCGCTTTAGCCGCATTTAATTGGGGTCAGAACCCAATTTATCGCATTACCATCCTCGGATGGCACGCCTTCCACGACTGACTATTACGGGTTATCCGCAGCATGTGATCCTGCGCGGTAACGACCGGCAGGATATTTTTAGAAATACCACGGACTACCAGCGCATGCTCGATTTATTCGAACAACATAGCCGAGAGCAGGGGGTGGATATTCACGCCTACGTGCTGATGACCAACCACCTGCATCTGTTGCTCACACCGCAAAAAGACCAAGCGCTTCCCAAAATGATGCAGGCTGTTGGGCGGAGTTATGTGCAAATATTCAATAAGGTGCATGGACGCACTGGCACCTTGTGGGAAGGGCGCTACCGCTCCACAGTGATTCAGACCGAACGCTATTTGCTGGCGTGCATGGTGTACATCGACCTCAATCCGGTACGAGCCCATATGGTGGCGCAACCCGATGACTACGTGTGGTCCAGCTACGGCCACTATGCGGGGCGACGCAATGACCGGCTTATTACGCCCCACGCCTTGTATTGGGGCTTGGGTAACACCCCTTTTGCCCGCGAAGCGGCATACGTTGAAATAGTGCAGGCAGGCATACAAGCGGACCAGCAACGTGTATTGACCGACGCGACGCTCAGTGGTTGGGCATTGGGAGACACCAAATTCATTGCGGGTTTAAAGGCCCAAACCCCAAGGAGACTCAGCAAGGGTAAGGCTGGAAGGCCATTTCTCAAACCTTTGCCAGACTAATTAATCTGTCCCCAATTAATTTCTAATGTCAAAAAAGTAAAATTAATTGGGATCTGACCCCAATTAATTTCTTTCGGTTGAAGGGTGCTTTGGGGTATGCTCGTTATCCCGCAGTTTTTCAGGAGTGCGCCATGACCACGGCTGCCGATAAATCTCACTTACAACATCAGGGTTTGTACGACCCTTCTAACGAACACGACGCCTGTGGTGTTGGTTTTGTGGCACACATCAAAGGCCAAAAGAGCCACGCGATCGTGGGGCAGGCGCTCAAGATCTTGGAAAACCTCGACCACCGTGGTGCGGTCGGCGCTGACGCCTTGATGGGAGACGGCGCGGGTATCTTGATTCAGATTCCTGATGCCTTGTTCCGTGAAGACATGGCCAAGGTCGGTGTGACTTTGCCAGCTTTTGGCGAGTACGGCGTAGGCATGGTGTTTTTGCCTAAAGAGCATGCCTCGCGTTTGGCTTGCGAGCAAGAGTTGGAGCGTGCGGTGTTGGCCGAAGGCCAAGTTTTATTAGGCTGGCGCGATGTGCCTGTCAATCTAGACATGCCCATGTCACCCACCGTGCGTGCCAAAGAACCGGTGATTCGCCAACTCTTTATTGGCCGTGGCAGCAATGTCATCGTGCAAGACGCGTTGGAACGCAAGCTTTATGTGATCCGCAAAACCGCCAGCGCTGCGATTCAACATCTCAACCTCAAGCACAGCAAAGAATATTACGTGCCGAGCATGTCGAGCCGCACAATTATTTACAAAGGCCTGCTATTGGCAGACCAGGTGGGCACGTATTACAAAGACTTGGCAGACCCCCGTTGCGTCTCTGCACTAGGCTTGGTACACCAGCGTTTCTCCACCAATACCTTCCCAGAGTGGCCCTTAGCGCACCCCTATCGCTACGTGGCGCACAACGGTGAGATCAATACCGTCAAAGGCAACTTCAACTGGATGAAAGCACGCGAAGGCGTCATGGCCTCTCCCGTGTTGGGCGAAGATTTACGCAAGCTCTACCCCATCAGTTTTGCTGACCAATCCGACACGGCAACCTTCGACAACTGCTTAGAGTTGCTCACCATGGCTGGCTATCCCTTGAGCCAAGCCGTGATGATGATGATTCCCGAGCCTTGGGAAAACCACGCCACTATGGACGAGCGTCGCAAAGCGTTTTACGAATACCACGCAGCCATGCTGGAGCCATGGGATGGCCCCGCGTCCATCGTCTTTACCGATGGCAGACAAATTGGCGCGACCTTGGATCGCAATGGGTTGCGACCTTCGCGCTATTGCATCACTGACGACGACATGGTCATCATGGGCTCTGAGTCGGGCGTGTTGCCCGTGCCAGAGAGCAAGATCGTGCGCAAGTGGCGTCTGCAACCCGGCAAGATGTTCTTGATCGACCTAGAACAAGGTCGCATGATCGATGACGAAGAACTCAAAGCGGGTTTGACCAATAACCGCCCTTACAAGCAGTGGATCGAGAACGTTCGTATCAAGCTTGACGATGTCAAAGGCGATGAAACTAGCCCAAGCGAAACCAAAGTCGCTACTGGCGCAAAAACCGTTGGCAGCGAAAGCGCCAACTCAGTCCCAGCGAATAGCCCGCAGGCCTCGTTGTTAGACCGCCAGCAAGCTTTTGGCTACAGCCAAGAAGACATCAAGTTTTTGATGGCACCGATGGCCATCAACGGTGAAGAAGGCATTGGCTCGATGGGCAATGACAGCCCCTTGGCCGTCTTGTCTAGCAAAAACAAATCTCTCTATAACTACTTCAAGCAGTTGTTTGCGCAGGTGACCAATCCGCCGATCGACCCGATCCGTGAAGCGATCGTGATGTCCTTGGTGTCATTCGTCGGACCTAAACCCAATTTGCTCGACATCAACCAAGTCAATCCGCCGATGCGCTTGGAAGTCAGCCAACCCATCTTGGACTTTGCCGACATGGCGAAGTTGCGTGATATCGAAACCTATACCCAAGGCAAATTCAAAAGCGCGACCTTGGACATCACCTATCCCGTGTCATGGGGCCATGAAGGTGTCGAGGCGCAATTGGCGTCACTATGCGCAGAAGCAGTCGACTGCATCAAAGGTGGCAAAAATATTTTGATCATCAGCGATCGTGCTGTCAGCGCATCGCAAGTAGCTATTCCTGCAGCGCTCGCATTATCTGCAGTGCACCAGCATTTGGTACGCGAAGGTTTGCGAACCAACGCAGGCTTGGTGGTCGAAACTGGTAGCGCGCGTGAAGTGCACCACTTTGCGGTCTTGGCTGGCTATGGCGCAGAAGCAGTACATCCCTATTTAGCCTTGGAAACGCTGGCCGATCTGCATAAAGATTTGCCTGCAGACCTGTCAACAGACAAAGCGATCTACAACTACATCAAAGCGATTGGCAAAGGCCTCTCCAAGATCATGTCCAAGATGGGCGTGTCGACCTATATGTCGTATTGCGGCGCGCAACTCTTCGAAGCGATCGGTATCAACACCGAGACTGTGAAAAAGTATTTCACCGGAACCCCCAGCCGTGTAGAAGGAATTGGAATCTTTGAAATCGCCGAAGAAGCTATCCGTATGCACAAAGCAGCGTTCGGCGAAGACCCAGTGCTGGCCAACCGCCTCGACACTGGCGGCGAATACGCATGGCGTGTGCGTGGCGAAGAACATATGTGGACGCCAGATGCGATTGCCAAGTTACAACACAGCACCCGCACCAACAACTTCAGCACTTACAAGGAATATGCGCAACTTATCAATGACCAAAGCAAGCGCCATCTAACCTTGCGTGGATTGTTTGAATTCAAGATCGATCCGAGCAAAGCGATTTCGGTTGACGAAGTCGAACCCGCCGCGGAGATCGTCAAGCGCTTTGCAACAGGCGCGATGTCGCTCGGCTCTATCAGCACTGAAGCCCACGCCACGTTGGCTGTTGCGATGAACCGCATTGGCGGCAAGAGCAACACGGGCGAGGGTGGCGAAGACCCAGCCCGCTACCGCAGCGAACTCAAAGGCATTCCCATCAAAAAGGGCGAATCTTTGAAGAGCGTGATTGGTGAAGAACAAGTGGAAGTTGATGTGGAGCTGCAAGACGGCGACAGTTTGCGTTCACGCATTAAACAAGTCGCGTCTGGCCGCTTTGGTGTAACGGCCGAATATTTGTCTTCCTCCGACCAAATCCAAATCAAGATGGCGCAAGGCGCCAAGCCCGGTGAAGGCGGCCAACTGCCGGGTGGAAAAGTTTCGGAATATATCGGCAAGTTGCGCTACAGCGTGCCTGGGGTGGGTCTAATTTCACCTCCACCGCACCACGATATTTATTCGATCGAAGATTTGGC
>JAGWXI010000055.1 GCA_018969975.1 Burkholderiales bacterium | reverse complement strand
CTTTCAGGCGTGGTTCCAAATTTACGCAATTGGTTGGAGTAATAACCCAATCCAGGCGCATACAAGGCCAAAGCCATAAAACGATCAAAGCCCAACCAACCTCCGGCTTTGTCAATGCTGCGTTGGATCAGGGTGTAAAGGGCCTGTTGCCCTGGGTCATCTGATAATTGGCGAAAATACATGGTGTGCAGATCGTAACGCGCTGCACTTCTTTTTTTCTTCACAACACTTTTTATGCGCGCTTGGGCTTTGGTTACCGGTGGTGGTGTGCGTCTTGGACGCGAGATCTGTTTGGCATTTGCCAAGGCGGGATGGAATGTGGCGTGCCATTACAACCACTCTGAATCTGCGGCTCTTAGCGTATGTGACGAAGTTCGGGCTATAGGTGTTGACGCTATCGCTGTGCAAGGTGCGTTGGATGATGAGATGAGTTGTCACAACATCTTCAATGTCAGCTTGAAGTCTGCAGGGCATCATCTGCACTGCATTGTGAACAACGCTTCTTTGTTTGTGCCTGATACGGGTGACAAATTTGATGAGGCCCAAGCACTGGCGCAGCTTAAAGTCAATTTGATGGCGCCTATGCACTTTGGTAAATGGATGGCTGAACTTCATCGACAGCCTTCCACGGATACCAAGCAAGCCAACAGCGCCAAACCCTCTTTGGTCCACGTGCTTGATCAAAAGGTGTTTAACCTCAATCCTGACTACTTTTCTTACACCCTCTCCAAATTGGCATTGGAGCGCGCCGTCAGTCTGCAAGCCCAATCGCTCGCACCGACATTGCGCGTGAACGCAGTGGCACCTGGTTTGATGTATTTGAGTGGCCCACAGTCGCAAATAAATTTCGACCGTGCTGCACAAATCAATTTACTGCAACAAGCCATCAACCCCGCAGATGTTGCGCGAAGCGTGGTGTTTCTGGCAGAAAGCGCCAGCACCACCGGCACAACGCTTCGCGTCGACAATGGACAACACCTGGTGCCACTCGCGCGTGACGTCATGTTTGTAGTGGAAGACCTTTTAAAACCATGAACGACAAACTACTCTTAACCTGCCGCCGTCTTTTTTTGCGCGGCTTTACCGTGCAAGTGCATATTGGCATTCACGACTTTGAATTGCACGCTGCGCAACGCATCGTGCTCGATGTCGATCTTTACGTGTCCATGCAAGGCACCAGCCCCAAGGACGATCGCATCGACGAAGTGGTCGATTACGACTTTATCCGCGGGGTAGTTAATGCGCGCATTGCACAAGGCCACATCAATCTGCAAGAGACCTTGTGTGACGATATCTTGAACCGCTTGCTTGAACACACCGGCGTGATGGCCGCGCGTGTCTCTACCCGTAAGCCCGATGTCTACCCAGATTGCGAAGCCGTGGGTGTAGAAGCGTTTCGCGCCAAACCCGGGGTGCTGTGAGATGTTGAACAAAGGCAGCCAAATCCTCTCACTGCAAGGATTGCGCTTTGATGCCAACCTTGGAATCTTGGAACAAGAAATTAACAACCCGCAACCGATTCAAGTAGACGCCGAACTCAACCTCGGCAGTCAACCCTTGATGCCCAGTGACGACGATATCCACCACGTACTCGACTACCGCAAGGTGCGCAACATCATCATCAGTGAATGCACGGCAGAGCATGTGAATTTGCTGGAGAGTTTGATTGGTAAATTGGCGCATCGCTTGATGCAACTCCCTGGTGTATTAGGTGTTCGCGTCAAAATCGCCAAGTTGGAGATTTTTGAAGACTGCGAAGTGGCGATTCGCATGGAGACAGGACAATGGTGAACGCAATGACTACCGCAGAAAAACCCGCCCAGATCAAAATCGAACACGAAAACCACAAACTCGAAAAACGTTTGTGCAGACAAGTCGGCGAAGCCATTGTCGACTTCAACATGATCGAAGAAGGCGATAAGGTCATGGTTTGCATGTCGGGCGGTAAAGACAGCTACGCCATGCTCGACATCTTGCTCAAAATGCAAGCGCGTGCGCCTATTGCGTTTGAATTGATTGCCGTCAACCTAGACCAAAAACAACCGGGTTTTCCGGCAGATGTTTTGCCTAAGTACCTCACGCAACTGGGCGTGAAGTTTCGTATTGAGACGCAAGATACTTATTCCATCGTCAAAGAAAAAGTGCCTGAAGGCAAAACCATGTGCAGCCTGTGCTCGCGTTTGCGCCGCGGCATTTTGTACCGCGTGGCGGGTGAGTTAGGTTGTAACAAAATTGCGCTCGGGCACCACCGTGACGACATATTGCAAACCTTCTTTTTGAATATGTTCTTTGGCGGCAAACTCAAAAGCATGCCACCCAAATTGGTAAGCGACGGTGGCGACCATATGGTCATTCGTCCTTTGGCTTATGTCGCTGAAAAAGACCTAGTGCGCTGGGCGGCTCACCGCCAATTCCCCATCATTCCTTGCACACTGTGTGGAAGCCAAGATGGCTTGCAACGCCAAGTGGTGGGTGAGATGTTGCGCGAATGGGAAAAGAAGTTTCCAGGCCGTATTGAGAATATGTTTGCAGCGTTACAAAACGTCGTGCCATCGCATTTGCTTGATCACAGCAAGTTTGATTTCAAAAACTTGGTGGCTACGGGTGAAGCATTCGAAGACGGTGATACCGCGTTTGATCGAGAAGAGTTTCCTGCGCAAGCGTTACCAGGATTGCAAGTAGTGTCGTTATGAGACGACATATAAATAGTATTTAAGTATTTATTAATAATTCATTCGTATTTATATCATTGAAAATGTAACGACAGAAGTTACATTTTCAATGATACGGGCACAGGAAACAAATTCCCATGCCCGAATAAAAGTCAGTTAGCTGCGAAAACTGCTAATTGACTTAAGCTTTAAACGCCACAATCTTTTGCGTTTGCTCACCCAAGCCTTCAATACCCAATGACACCACGTCACCACGTTTTAAGAAAACGGGTGCAGGCTTGCCATTGACTTTGACACCCGCTCCCACCCCCGGTGGAGTACCGGTAGTGATGACGTCACCGGGATTCAAGGTCATAAATTGGCTCACATAGCTCACCAATTTAGCAACACCAAAAATCATTGTTTTGGTGTTGCCGTCTTGCATACGCTTGCCGTTGAGCTCTAACCACATATGGAGTTTTTGTGGGTTGGGTACTTCGTCTTTGGTAACCATCCAAGGCCCAATAGGACCGAAGGTGTCACAACCCTTGCCCTTATCCCATGAACCGCCGCGCTCTAATTGGTATTCGCGTTCGCTGACATCGTTGACAACGCAATAACCAGCTACATAGTCAATCGCATTCTTTTGCGAGACATACCGCGCTTCGGTTCCGATCACGATGCCGAGTTCAACTTCCCAATCGGTCTTGACAGAGCCTTTTGGCAACATCACATTGTCATCAGGCCCTTGAATACAACTGTTCGCTTTCAAGAAGACGATAGGCTCTTTAGGAATGGGCATGCCTGATTCAGCGGCATGATCTGCGTAGTTCAAACCGATGGCTACAAATTTACTGATGTGGCTGATCGGGCAACCCATGCGGGGTTTGCCTTTGACCAAGGGCAACTTGTCCGTATTGAGTTTGGCCAACTTTGCCAAGGCTTTGTTACTGAGTTGATCAGGTGTCACATCGCGGATGACTTTGCTCAAGTCGCGCAATTTGCCGTGGGCATCAATCAATCCTGGTTTTTCTTTACCAGGTTGGCCGTAACGAACGAGTTTCATAGATGGAAGTCCTTTCAAAAAAACAATGGATGGTAGCTTGATTCGCGAGCTCTAAATGGTCATGCCGCCATCGACCATATAGGCGTTACCTGTGGCAAAGACCGATTCATCAGAAGCCAAGAAGGTCACGATAGGAGCAATTTCATGGGCTTGCGCTAAGCGCCCCATAGGTTGGCGGTTGATAAAGTCTTGCCGTGCCTTGACAGGATCGTCGTAACTACTGATTCGGTCATGCAACGAGGGGGTGTCTACCGTGCCTGGGCAAATGCAATTGCAACGAACGCCCTGGCGCACATAGTCAGCAGCTACGCTCTTGGTCAACCCGATGACTGCAGCCTTACTGGTTCCGTAAACAAAGCGGTTAGGGATGCCCTTTACGCTAGAACACACACTTGCCATATTGATGATGCTGCTGGTGTTTCCTGTTTTTTCGAAATTGGCCAGCATTTTGGGCAATACCGCTTGGATCATCCAAAACTGCGATCGCACATTCAAATTAAAGGCAAAGTTCCATTCATCATCCGTTGCAGCCAATACTGGGCCGTTATGTACATAGCCCGCACAGTTAAAAACAATGTCAATTTGTGGAATTTTGGCGACTTGTGCTTCTATTGCTTGTTTGTTTAAAACATCCAAAACCGATGCGTGAATGTTGGCTTGACCTTCATATTTTTTTAGAAGTGCTGCATTGACATCCGTGGCGTACACGGTGGCACCCTCTGCAGCGAAAGCTCGGGCAGTGGCTTCACCAATTCCTTGACCAGCAGCAGTGATCAAGGCTATTTTTCCTTTAAGTCTCATGGGGGGTTCTCCAGATAAGCGCTAGGGCTGAGTTGATAACAGCGTTATTTTCATGCGGGTTTTCACGATTGTGCATTTGGTATGACGATTGTCCAATGGTGTATTCCCGAATCTGCTGTTTACTCTTCCCTACCACCTCAAAAAAGGAGCTATTGATGTTACGTAAAACCCATCTAAAAGTACTTGCCGGCGTTGTCACGCTGGCATTTGGAATGATTGCATCGCCCTTTGCTTTTGCCCAGCAAAAATTGAAATGGGCCCATGTGTACGAAACATCAGAGCCTTATCACACTGAATCTGTTTGGGCTGCCGAGGAAATAAAAAAACGCAGCAACGGTAAGTTTGATATTCAAGTGTTTCCTGCTTCTACCTTAGGCAAGGAGACTGACATCAATCAGGGACTAACCTTGGCTACTGTGGACATGATCATCAGCGGTCCCTCCTTTGCAGCACGAACCTATCCGCGTTTTGGTATTGCTTACTATCCTTTCATCTTCCGCGATGGCGACCATTTATTGGCTTATTCCAAGAGCCCTGTGTTTCAAGAGATGGTCAACGAATTTCGTGCCAAGACTGGTATCCAAGTTACCGCCTACACCTATTACGGCGCGCGCCATACTACCTCGCAAAAAGCTTTCACTAATTGTGAAGGCATGAAGGGACTGAAAATTCGAGTCCCTGATGTGCCTGCTTATCGTGCCACGCCTGAATCGTGCGGTGCTAATCCAACGCCCATTGCATTTGCCGAAGTCTATTTGGCACTACAAAACGGTACGGTTGACGCACAAGAGAATCCATTGACCACGATAGAAGCCAAAAAATTCTATGAGGTACAAAAAGCCATCATGCTGACTGGCCATATTGTTGACGGTCTGACCACACAAATAGCTCCCCATGTATGGTCAAAGCTGAGCGATGCTGAAAAAGCCATGTTCACCGACGTAACACGACAGGCTGCTGCGCGTGCTACGGCACTCATCAAAAAACGTGAGACTGAATTAGTAGATGAATTCAAGAAAAAAGGCTTGCAGGTCGTCAACGTTGATCGTAAAAGTTTTCAAGATGCCGTTCTCAAAAACAAACCCCTTGAGTCTCTAGGCTTTACGCGCGCTGATTTCGACAAAATTCAAGCTGCTAAATAAATTTTTTGCTTTAACCATCCAAATGGGGGCGCCTATTTGGATGGTTTTTTACTAGGCTTTGCGTATGAGCAACATTCCTGATATCGATGCGATTCCACAAATCATGGGGGAGGATGGTCAGTTCCATGCGACTGACGAAGAAGTCCATCTCGCGGGCACGCCTTTTGAAGCTTGGATTGCCTTGTTTTTTTTCTGGGCGCTGGGACTGACGGTTTTTTACCAGTTTTTTACCCGCTATGTTCTCAACAACTCTGCTGCATGGACAGAAGAAATTGCGCGCTATTTACTAATTGCCTGCGTCTTTACTGGCGCAGCTATTGGGGTCGCAAAAAACAACCATATTCAGGTTGATTTTTTTTACCGCCATCTACCCCAGTGGCTTTGTCGATTACTGTCTGTCATGACCGATGTCTTACGCTGCCTCTTTTTGGGCGTGGCAACCTTTCTGACTTGGCAAATGATGGAGCGACTTGGTAATTACAAAATGACCATCATCGATTTGCCCATGAATATTGTTTATGGCATCTGTATGTTTGGATTTGCCGCTATGTTTTTGCGCTCACTATGGGTAGCTAAAGTACATTGGCAGCGCGGTTTTAGTGTCTTGGAGAGACCCACTACAACCATGCAAGATATCTAAGATCGCCTTCTTGAGACCAACACTATGTTAAAAATTATTTTCCTCCTCCTCATGAGTGGCGGCATTCCTGTTGCTATTGCTATGGCAGGTGCTTCGCTGATCTATTTGGTATTTCAAGATACCACCCCGCCTTTTGTTGTGATACATCGCATGGTCTCAGGCATTGACAGCTTTCCGCTTCTTGCTGTGCCCTTCTTTATCTTGGCCGGCAACCTCATGAATAACGCAGGCATTACCAATCGCATTTACAACTACGCTCTCGCATTGGTTGGATGGCTCAAGGGTGGTCTAGGCCATGTCAATGTTGTTGGCTCTGTAGTGTTTGCGGGAATGAGTGGGACAGCTATTGCGGATGCAGCGGGCCTGGGCACTATTGAAATAAAAGCCATGAAAGACCATGGCTACAGCACAGAATTTGCTGTGGGTGTGACTGCTGCTTCGGCCACCTTGGGCCCCATCATTCCGCCTAGCTTGCCATTTGTGATTTACGGAATGATGGCCAATGTCTCCGTGGGAGCTTTGTTTTTAGCGGGCATCTTGCCCGGCGTTTTGATGGCTTTGCTGATGATGTTGACCGTAGCCTACTTTGCACATCTCAACGGCTGGGGTGCGGACGTGAAGTTCGATGCACCCAAGTTATTGAAAGCCCTTGCGGAATCATTGGTCGTTATCGCTTGGCCTGTGGCACTTTGGTGGTTGATCAACCATTTTGAGTTCCATCCCCAGTGGACAGTCTTGGTTGCGTTAGTACTGCTGTTTGTTGCAGACAAGTTATGTAATTTTCAAGCAGTGCTACCCATCATGACGCCTGTTTTATTAATTGGCGGCATGACGACTGGCGTATTCACACCAACAGAAG
This sequence comes from Burkholderiales bacterium, assembly GCA_018969975.1. Taxonomy (GTDB): domain Bacteria; phylum Pseudomonadota; class Gammaproteobacteria; order Burkholderiales; family Burkholderiaceae_C; genus Limnohabitans. The sequence goes on along the minus strand of JAGWXI010000055.1, from coordinate 10,600 downwards.
GGGCTATCGCCGCATGTGTATGGGCTTTGGTATTAGGGTTTTTTTGGTACCGTACCTTGAGCTTTAAGTCGTTTGTAAAAGTTTGTTTAGACACGGTTGAAACCACCGCTACCGTTTTATTCATTGTTGCGGCCGCTAGTATTTTTGGTTGGATGCTCACAGCCACTGGTGTGACGGCTGCAATTGGCCAATGGGTGCTGGGTGTGACGGATGAGCCCTGGAAGTTTTTGTTGTTGGCTAATTTGCTGATGCTATTTGTGGGTTGCTTTCTAGAGCCTACTGCTGCTATCACCATCTTGGTCCCTATCTTGATTCCTATCTGCCAACAACTAGGTATTGATTTGGTGCACTTTGGCTTGGTGATGGTTTTGAACTTGATGATTGGGCTACTCCATCCTCCTATGGGCATGGTGCTGTTTGTCTTGGCACGCGTTGCCAAACTCAGTGTGGAACGCACCACCATGGCGATCTTGCCGTGGTTAGTGCCTTTGCTAGGTAGTTTGGTCGTCATCACCTACGTACCTAGTTTGGTGCTGTGGCTACCCAAATTGGTTTATCAATAATTAGCGAATCTTTTATGCAATCTTTTATTCGACTCCATAGTGCAGACGACGTTGTCATTGCGCGTAGCCAGTTGATGGGTGGTGCTGCTGTAGAGCACGTCAACGTACGTGGGCTGATTCCGCCTGGCCACAAAATCGCTATTCGTAATATTCGTGCGGGTGAACCTGTGCGACGCTACAACCAAATCATTGGATTTGCCAGCCGCGCTATCGCTGCTGGGGATCATGTGCATGTACATAACTTGGACATGGGGCCAGAGAAAGGCAACTTCAGCCGCGACTATGCATTTTGCGAGGACGTCAAACCAGCGCCCACTAAGCTTCATGCTACGTTTGAAGGCATTGTGCGAGCCGATGGACGCGTTGCGACTCGTAATTACATCGGTATTTTGTCGAGCGTGAATTGCTCAGCAACTGCAGCACGAGCGATTGCTGACCACTTTTCCCGCCAGACCAATCCTGCTGCTTTGGCTGATTTTCCGAATGTGGATGGCGTAGTCGCTTTGACACACGGCACGGGTTGCGGCATGGACACCGAAGGCACTGGCATGCAAATTTTGGAGCGTACCTTAGCAGGCTATGCAACGCATGCCAACTTTGCAGGCGCTGTTGTGGTGGGATTGGGTTGCGAGGCCAACCAACTCAATGCATGGTTAGCCCACAGCGGATTAAAAGAAGGCAGCACCTTGCACACCTTCAATATCCAAGATACCGGAGGTACTGCTAAAACAGTCGCCAAAGGTATTGAGTTTGTAAAACAAATGTTGCCTGCAGCCAATGCCGTACAACGTGTACCTTGCAGTGCCGAACACATCGTGGTGGGTTTGCAGTGCGGAGGATCTGACGGTTACTCCGGCATTAGCGCCAATCCTGCGTTGGGTGCCGCTGTGGATATCTTGGTAGCACATGGTGGTACGGCTATCTTGAGTGAGACGCCAGAGATTTATGGTGCCGAGCATTTACTCACACGCCGTGCTGTGCGTCGTGAAGTGGGTGAGAAATTGGTCGAGCGTATCCGTTGGTGGGAGCACTACACCGAGATCAACCAAGGTGAGATGAACAACAACCCCTCGCCTGGCAACAAAGCCGGTGGACTTACGACGATTTTGGAAAAATCTTTAGGCGCAGTGGCCAAAGGTGGCACGACTAATTTGCAAGCGGTGTATGAATATGCAGAGCGCGTAGATACACATGGTTTTGTGTACATGGATACCCCAGGCTACGACCCCGTAAGCGCTACCGGCCAAGTAGCAGGTGGTGCCAACATTATTTGCTTCACCACGGGGCGTGGCTCAGCCTATGGATGTGCGCCGTCGCCTTCTCTCAAGCTGTCGACCAACACTGCTTTGTGGAAGAAGCAAGAAGACGATATGGACATCAACTGCGGCGAGATTGTCGATGGCACGTCCACCATCCAAGCCATGGGGGAGAGGATTTTTCAACACATCTTGGATTGCGCATCTGGCAAGCCCAGTAAAAGCGAGCAGCACGGCTATGGTCAAAATGAATTTGTACCTTGGCAAGTCGGCGCCGTCATGTAATTCCAACTCAACTATTTCTATGTCATTAAAAATCTCAGCTCCCGATCTCGAATCCAAAATTGCCGCTATTTTTGTGAAAGCAGGCAGCCTGCCTGAAGAAGCCAAACAAGTGGCCAGCAATTTGGTAATGGCTAACTTAAGTGGGCATGATTCCCACGGTGTGGGAATGACGCCGCGTTATGTGGACGCGATTTTGGAAGGCAACTTGACACCCAATAGCAGTGTTGCCATCAAAGTAGATACTGGCATGTTGCTAGGGCTCGATGGCCAGCAAGGGTTTGGACAAATCATTGGTGTGCAAGCGATGGAATTGGCGTTCGATCGTGTGGCTAAGCACGGCGCATGCATCATGTCATTGGCTAGCTCACACCATTTAGGACGCATTGGCCATTTTGCGGAAATGGCAGTTGCCAAGGGCTGGGTTTCCTTGCATTTTGTGTGCGTAGCCTCGCGTCCGGTTGTAGCACCTTTTGGTGGTGGTGATGGCCGCTTTGGCACCAACCCTTGTTGCATTGGAATTCCACTGGGGTATGGTGCCAATGCACGCGAACCATTTGTGCTTGACTTTGCAACTAGCCGCGTCGCCCAAGGCAAGATGCGCGTGGCGCACAACGAAGGACGGGAGGTGGAGCCTGGCACGCTGATCGACGAACATGGCAAGCCCACTAACAAACCTGGTGTAGTGGTGGTGCCGCAAAGCAACGGCAAGATGGGCGCCTTGCGCACCTTTGGTGAACACAAAGGTTTTGGTTTGGCTGTGGCGTGCGAGTTGCTCGGAGGTGCCTTGAGTGGCGGCGGCACATGGCACAAAGAAGCAGATGGTCGCCGTGCGGTGATCAACAGCATGTTGACTATCGTGATCGATCCTCAACGTCTGGGCACGCAAACTAGTTTTGCTGAAGAAAGTTTGGCCTTTGTCGACTGGTTACGCCAAAGCCCAGATGCGCCTGATTCTGAAGGCGTGTTGATTGCTGGTGAGCCTGAGCGTAAGGCCCGCGCGGACCGTTTGAAAAACGGTATCGTGGTCGACGACGCCACATGGCAAGAAATCCAAGCCTCGGGACAGAAACTCGGGATGCCGACGGTTTAACACTTCAAAAGCAACTCTGGCATGGGCAACCCAGTAAACACCGGAGTTGTGCATCTTGGACTAGGCGCTTTTCATCGCGCGCACCAAGCGTATGTGTTTGACCAGTTGATGCAACAAGGCGATGCACGCTGGGGCGTATTTGGTGTGGCAATGCACAACCCAGACGTTTTGGACGCTTTAAAAACCCAAAATTGGCAATATGCGGTGCAAGTGGCCAGCGCGCATGAAAGCCACTGGCAGACTATTCGAGCGATTCAAGATGGCTGCGTTGCCACTTTAGAGCGCCAGCGAGTGGTTGATAAATTGGCTTCCCCCGACACGCGATGGGTCACTTTGACGGTGACTGAAAAAGGCTATGACACCACATTGGCGCAATTGCTGCTGGAAGGTTTTGCAGCACGTTTTACACAGCTGGGGAATGCATTTGCAGCACGATTAACGATTGCCTCGTGTGACAACCTGAGCCACAACGGCGACAGATTGCGCGATTTATGTGTCAACACGTTGATGCATGCAAGCCAAGATAGTGCATTGATTCGCTCTGGCGATACATCACAACTACGTGCATGGATAGAGCAGCACTGCTTCTTTCCCAACAGCATGGTCGACCGCATCGTTCCGCAAAGCTCTGCAGCTTGTCTTTTGGCAGCGCGGGATGCTTTGGGTATAGAAGACAAGATTGCGCTATCGACAGAATCTTTTTGGGAATGGGTGATTGAAGACAAGCTGGCAGACCCGAATGATGCGCAAGCACTACAGAGCGCAGGCGTGCAAGTTGTTAGCGATGTACGACCATTTGAAGAAGCCAAGTTACGCATGCTCAACGCCAGCCACTCTGCTTTGGCGGCTATGGGGGCCGTGCTGGGCTTATCCACCATTGCAGACTGCATGGCAACTCCTTCGCTGAGAAACTTTGCGCACCGGTTGATGACCGAAGATATTGCGCCCTTTGTGCAACGCCCCCATCTTGATGCTTACCGCGATGCCTTACTCGAACGATTTGCCAACCCTGCGTTGCAACACCGTGCATTGCAAATTTGCTCGGACAACTCTTTGAAATTGCCTTTGCGTTGGTTGCCCACCTACACTGCCAATCGCCTTTCGCATAAGCTGCCTAAGCATTTGGCATTTGCAACAGCTTGCTGGATTCGGTTTTTGTATGGTGCAGACGAATCTGGAATTACTTACACATGGTCTGATCCACAGGCGAAGCATTTACAAGCCTTAGTCCATCAACATTGGGGTGATGATGCACAGTGCGTCACATCGCTACTGCAAATTGCATCTATATGGGGTGAAACTGCAGTGAAAGATTTGGCTTGGGTAACGTTGGTTACAAACTATCTTCATGCCATTCGCACCCAAGGTTTGCTGCACGCGCTCCACGATCATCTCGAGGCCTCTCTATGAAATACCCAAAAATTGTTGACATCCGCGCCACTACCGTCACCGTTCCTTTGCATGCACCGCTACGGCATTCAAACGGCGCACATTGGGGGCGCTTTGTACGCACCTTGGTAGAAGTAGAAACCGACGATGGCTTGATCGGTTTGGGCGAAATGGGGGGCGGCGGCGAAAGTGCCGAGGCTGCTTTTAGGCAGCTCAAAACCTATTTGGTTGGACACAACCCGTTTGAGTTAGAAGCCATGCGCTTCAAAATTTGTAATCCCACAGCAAGTTTGTATAACAACCGCACCCAATTACACGCTGCTTTGGAATTTGCGTGCCTAGACATCATGGGCAAGTTTTTAAACGTTCCTGTTTACGATTTGCTGGGCGGGAAAGTGCGCGACACCGTTGGTTTTGCGAGTTACTTGTTTTTCAGATACCCCCATGCCCAAACGGGTGCTGGCGAAGTGCGCATGGTGGATCAATTGGTAATTGAAGCGAAGGCATTAAAAGCATCGCACGGTTTTACAGCGCACAAACTCAAAGGTGGTGTGTTTGCGCCTGACTATGAGCTGGAAGCATTTCGCGCTATGGCGCATGCAGTAGGACCGGACAGCGTGCGCTACGACCCCAATGCAGCGTTGAGTGCAGAGGCGGCCATCCGCTTTGGGCACGCCATTGAAGATTTGAACAACGATTATTTTGAAGACCCCACATGGGGATTGAACGGTATGCGCCGTGTACGCGAGAAGGTCCGCATTCCATTAGCGACGAACACGGTGGTTATCAACTTCGAGCAACTCGCCACCAATGTGCGCGACCCTGCGGTCGATGTCATTTTGTTGGACACCACATTTTGGGGAGGCATTCGTCCTTGCGTGAAAGCGGCAGGTGTTTGCGAAACATTTCAAACCGGTATAGCTGTGCACTCTTCGGGTGAGTTAGGTGTGCAGCTAGCCACCATGTTGCATTTGGGCGCTGTTGTGCCGAACTTAGCTTTTAAAGCCGATGCCCACTACCACCATTTGGTAGATGACGTGATTGTGGGCGGCTTGATGCCTTATGTGGATGGCGAGATTGCCGTTCCTACCGGTCCAGGGCTGGGCGTGACCTTAGACCGCGAACGTGTAGCTAAGTACGCGGAACTCTACAAATCACTTGGCGGCTACGCCTACGACCGCGACCCTGGTCGACCTGAGTGGTTTCCACTTGTTCCCAATGCGCAATGGGCGGATCACCGTGTAACTAAATAATAAGGGGGTTGAACAGCGCGACTCAAATTAAGGGAAACAATGTCCTGCTTGTCAAAATCAGTCTCAAGTTCTTTGGCCGACAGAGGTTGTTTGTCGTGTATTCGTTCGATGCAGCGTCTAAGAGATTCCAGCTTTTGTTCTACTACTTGCTTATCCATGCTTGTCTTCTTTCTAGCAACGCACGTGTGCGCAACGGCATAAAGTCTGCTTGATCAACGATATTGCGATAGGCCAAATTGGCAAATGCTTCATCTGTTCCGAGGATCCTGCGCCCAGTTTTGATAATTTGGCCCAGTAGGGGTTGAGGAGGATCAAAAAGATCTATCAGATCAACTGGTCTGCCAAATTTTTCAGCGAAGGCCTCTATGAGCTGTATTTTTTCTTCAGGCGAAAGTTGGTGGTCCGAAAGAACTGCTATATCCAGATCACTTGATGCAGTAGCTGTTTGCCTAGCAACAGATCCAAACAATATCGCTAGTCTGATATGAATACCCATAAATCCCGATAAAACCTCACGAATTGAGGAATCATCTTGATGGAGTTGGGATGGGTATGCGCGCATTTTTGTTAGAAATTCAATAATCTGAGTTTAGATCACAGCATCACCCCATTTTTCAATGCGTTTTGGTCGTATTCGTTTGACGGGGTTTGCGCGTCTTTCAATTGCACCTCGAGGTCTGCGCCTTCCAATTCGTATATCAACTCTGCATAAATTTTGTGGAGGGTTTTTAAACGATTTGGCAAGACTTCCGGCGTTTCAAAAAGTAAATCTATCCGGCTTCCTATCTTGGTGGCGCTCTTGCTGTCTTCTAGCCGAACGCCAAAAAGCCGAACGCAGCCCTTGGGTCCTAATTGTTCAAATGCAACTTTTTTAATTCCCTCAATTTCTTCCCTGTATAGATGCACCATGCAACTCTCCTAAAAAAGAGTTAAATAGTATTACTTTTGTGAAATTATTTCAATCAAAAAAGTATTAATTAGTTAATAAGTATTAATTTGTAAGCAGCGGTAGAGCCAAGTCGAGATGTTCAAGCGGGGAGCGCTTAAAGCCCGATCGTGCATAGCGCTGCAAATTGCCCATGGCCAGCGCCAGCACAGCCGCCGCGCGCGCGTTGGCATCCACGGTGGGTGTTGACGAATCACGAGCTTGCGCAGCAGTGCGTAATACTTGCCGCAGCGCCGATTCGATACGGTCAAAGAACTGGTTCATACGTTGTTGCAAGCGTTCGTTCTCCAAAACCAAAGCATCACCCACCATGACGCGGCACATGCCGGGGTTTTTTTCGCCGAACTGCAAAAGTACTGTCACCATATGCGTGGCTTTTTGCGCGCCATCGCCCTCTTTGTCGGCGATTTGGTTGATTAAGGTAAAGACTGCCTGCTCAATAAAGTCGATCAGGCCCTCAAACATTTGGGCTTTGCTGGCGAAATGGCGGTACAACGCCGCCTCGCTCACGCCCAATTTAGAAGCCAACAGTGCCGTGGTTACTCGCTCGGCACCAGGTTGTTCGAGCATTTGCGCCAAGGTTTGCAGGATTTGCGTACGGCGCTCGCCTGGCTTCATGCGCTGGCGTTTTGCGGTATCTGCTTCGCCCATTGGTGTGGCGGTTTGAGGTGTTGGCTGATTGACAGATGGATCTTGCGCGTCAGACATATCAAGTGCGCGCGGGGCTTCGCGCGAGAGTTAGTGCGAACGTATCATGGTACCGAAAGCCTGATCGGTCAAGACCTCGAGCAGCATGGCATGGGGTACGCGCCCGTCAATGATGTGTACGGCATTGACCCCACTCTTGGCAGCATCCAAGGCACCAGCGATTTTGGGGATCATGCCGCCGCTGATGGTGCCGTCTGCACATAAATCGTCTATTTCGCGCGGAGTGAGTTCGGGCAACAACTCACCCGCCTTGTTCAAAACACCGCGAATATTGGTGAGCATCAACAATTTTTCTGCCTGTAACACGGTTGCCAACTTGGCAGCGACCACATCGGCATTGATGTTGTAACTTTCGTTGTTCGCGCCAAAACCGATGGGGCTGACCACTGGAATAAACGCATCGTCTTGCAAGGCTTTGACCACGCTGGGGTCGATGCTGACAATGTCACCCACCTGGCCTACGTCGTATTCCTTCTGCGGATCATGGCTGTCATGCACCACCAGTTTGCGAGCGCGGATCATGGCGCCGTCTCTACCAGTCAAGCCGACTGCCTTGCCGCCGGCTTGGTTGATCAGGCCAACAATGTCTTGCTGTACCTCACCACCCAAAACCCACTCCACCACTTCCATGGTTTCGGCGTCGGTCACGCGCATGCCTTCTATGAATTCGCCTTTTTTACCCAATCGTTGCAAGAGGCCCTCAATTTGGGGGCCACCGCCGTGAACGACCACCGGGTTCATGCCCACGAGCTTGAGCAAGACCACGTCTTCGGCAAATGCTTTTTGCAAAGCGGGGTCGGTCATGGCGTTGCCGCCGTATTTGATGACCAAGGTTTTGCCGTGGAACTTGCGGATATAAGGCAATGCTTGCGCGAGGATTTCTGCAGAGTTGAGCGTGCTCATGGGTGACCCGTTGGCTAAAAGACTAATTGAATATTAGTCTACGTGCTCGGCAGGAACAGGTGGTGTTGGCTCCACATTGGCAAGCGGGCCTAAGACCTTCTCGCGCACCATCTCGCGCAACATTTTTTTCTCTTGGAAACTCAATGCACGCTCTAAGACCTTGCGCACGCCTAACAGGAGTTGGCGGTCTACTTCTTGCGGAATGCCTCGGGTGTTGTGAAGCTCTTCACGCAGTTCTTCGCGTAAATCTTCGGGCTCTTCGTCCCACCAGGTCTGGATAACGGTATTGAGTTGCTCGCGCAATTGCTCAGGATCGACCGGTGCTTTGGGTTCTCCACTGTGGCGTGGTTTAGCGCCTTGGCGGGTGGCTTCTTCGCTTAACACCAGGCGGTGGTCAGCTTGCGACAGCAAACGCGCCCAACCCGGATCGTCGCGGCTGAGTTGGCTCATATTACGGGCGGCTTCGTCCGCTAACAAATGCACGACCACGCCATGCAACTGGGCTTCGTCGATGATGCTGAGTAAACGCTCGTCGTCACTGCCAACCAACAAATGCTCACAGGCGTCGCGCTCAGCAAGACGCTTCATGTCTGCGCCCATTGCACGCAGCATAGACAAACCACCGTCTTGGCCATGGGGCAAAACAGCGCGGGTTACTTGCGCATCAACCGATTGGTCATCGGGCGTGTCGGTGTACCAGTAAATACGGCGCAAATTCACGTCCAAGCCATGGTTAGCCGCAGCGCTTCCAAGCAAAGCTTGCAAATGCGGACGGACGGCCTCTTGACTGCCTTCGGTGTTACCTTGGAGCCAAGATAAAAAACGGGCATCAATGAGTGCGATACAAGATTGGGCTGCGCCATGCGATGCGCCACGTGGAGAGTTTTGACGTTTCATGAAATAAGAGAAAGAGTAAGTGAATAAAAATTGTTAGCAGCCAAACTAATAGTGATTGAGTGCAAACAAAGCATATTTTAAAGGCACACCATCACCCTGCAGGGATAATTGCTCACATTCCCGGTAACTTCTACTTTTCACAGCTTTTTTGGCATGAAACTTCCTATTTTGATCACTGGTGGCTTAGGCTTCATCGGCTCGCACACTGCGGTGGTGTTGGCAGAGGCGGGTGTGCCGATTGTGATTCTGGACAACCAATGCAATAGCAGCCCCAAAGTGCTCGACAGATTGGCGAAGTTGGATGTGCATCCGCTGGAATATGTGCATGCCGATGTGCGCGATACAAAAGCTTTAGACGCATTATTTGGTCGCCACCCATTTGGCGGCGTTATCCACTTTGCAGGTCTCAAAGCCGTGGGCGAATCGGTGGCGCAGCCGCTGCGTTATCTTGATAACAACGTCTCAGGAACCATCCATTTGCTGCAAGCCATGGAACGCGCCAAAGTGCGGCGCATTGTTTTCAGCTCGTCTGCCACGGTTTACGGCGACCCTGCCGTTGTGCCTATTCCTGAAACAGCCCCACTCACAGCCACCAATCCCTATGGTCGCAGCAAATTGATGTGCGAAGACGCATTGCGCGAACTGTTTGCGGCAGACCCACGTTGGCAGATTGCCATCTTGCGTTATTTCAATCCCGTGGGAGCGCATGAAAGCGGTTTGATTGGCGAGTCACCCAATGGCGTGCCCAACAACCTGATGCCCTACATCACGCAAGTCGCTTGCGGGCAACGTGACTATCTGCAGATATTTGGCAACGACTATTCGACGCCCGATGGCACGGGGGTGCGCGACTATTTGCATGTGATGGATTTGGCGCGGGGGCATTTGGCGGCTTTGCGTGCTTTGGCTTTAGACGCTCCTCAATTGCTCACTGTTAATTTAGGGACTGGTCAGGGAGTCAGCGTGCTGGAGATGGTGAACACCTTTGCGCGGGTGAATGGTGTGCCTATCCCCCATAGGTTTGTGCCTCGTCGGGCAGGAGATGTAGCGCAATGTTTGGCTGATCCGCAGCTTGCCAAACAGGTTCTTAATTGGCAAACCGAGCTTTCACTAGAGAGTATGTGTCGGGATGCTTGGCGGTGGCAGGTGATGAACCCGCAAGGATTTGATACACCTCTGTAATGATGTGTATTTACAACAAAAATTTATACTGAAGCCATGCGCATCACTCCAATTGAACAAGAGGTCATCAAGCGAGCAGCACAAGAATGTTTTGATGCATCAGCTGTGGTTCGTCTTTTTGGTTCACG
>JAGWXI010000141.1 GCA_018969975.1 Burkholderiales bacterium | reverse complement strand
AAGGGTTTGTATTGAGCTATGTCAAAAAATGTTTTTATAAACACCACAAAACCATTGCCCAGACATGAACCCTCAGACTTTCAAAGTCGCATGTTCTAATTGCAATTTGCGCGAACTGTGCATGCCTGTCGACTTGAGCGCTGCTGATCTAGACCGCATCGACACGTTGGTTGGAGCCCGCCGCAAAGTCCAACGAGGCGAGTCCCTGTATCACAACGGTGAATCTTTCCACTCTTTGTTTGCTATCCGCACCGGTTTTTTCAAAACCAGTGTGACGCTTGAAGATGGCAGAGAGCAAGTCACGGGCTTTCAAATGGCCGGCGAAATCATGGGCTTAGACGGCATTGTCAGCGACCACCATACTTGCGATGCAGTGGCACTGGAAAATGCCGAAGTGTGTGTGATGCCGTTTGAAAAAATTGAAGAGCTGTCACGCGAAGTCAATGCGTTGCAGCACCATGTGCACAAAATCATGAGCCGTGAAATCGTCCGAGAACATGGTGTCATGATGATGCTGGGCAGTATGCGGGCCGAAGAACGACTGGCCGCTTTTCTGTTGAACTTGACCACGCGATTGCATGCCCGAGGATTCTCCCGCTCAGAATTGGTTCTGCGCATGACCCGAGAAGAAATTGGCAGTTATTTGGGCTTGAAGATAGAAACTGTCAGCCGCACATTTTCTAAACTGGTCGACGACGGTGTGCTGGAAGTGAAGCAAAAAAATCTGCGTATCCTCAAACCAGAAACGCTCAAAGAACTGGTCAACGCACCGGCTTGTTAATTTCCCCTTTCAGTATTTCACGGTGTCACCGACGCGGCGTGGTTTCTTCCCTGAATAGCAGGTGTCATCGCTTGTTTTTGGTGAGCGGGTGCCCGGTCAATTTGGGATTTGACTTGCTCAGCATCTTTCTTGAAATCGATGTCGTTGCCTTGAAAAGCAAACATGGCCGACACCACACTCGCCACCACGACCATTAACGGTCCTGACACCACCAACCAGACATGGCCATAACGCCACCAAGGCTGGCTATTTAACGTGGTATTTGCAGACATTGCATTTCCTCTCATTTGTACTAGCGTGGGACCAAAAAAACTGCTTTTTCAGTCACATGCAAACTGCCGTCATCATTTGACACATCAAACCAAACAGGATGTGAACCCGGTGTCAATTGCTCGTAGGAAACACTGACCCGCACGGGCATCCAACGAGATTGTGCGGCGTCGACGCTCAATTCGTCACTGGCATAAATAGCCATGCCATCTAACCCGCGAACTTGTATGTGGAGTCCTTGTTTCTCTTCAGTGGCGTTCATGATTTGCAAACGATAGACATTCTCAACTTCACCTTGCTGCGTGATACGCGGCATTCCCCTGTCACGAATCACATCCACTTTGAGCGGCATACGCAACCACAAACTCAGACCCAGCGTCAGAATCAAGGTCCATAACACCCCTGTATATATCAAAACACGGGGACGGAAAATTCTGCGCCACATTTGCGATTTAGTCCAGCCGTTTTGCATGGCATTTTGGGTGGCATAACGAATCAATCCTGTGTCATAGCCCATTTTTTCCATGACACCATCACAGACGTCCACACATGCAGCGCATCCAATGCACTCGTACTGCAAACCCTGTCGAATGTCTATGCCCGTCGGACACACATGCACACACAAATCGCAATCCACACAAGCGCCTAATCCAGTGACTGCTAATGCAACATGGCGTGACCGACTGCCGCGTGGCTCACCACGCCTTTCGTCATAGGTCACGATCAATGTGTCACGGTCAAACATGGCGCTTTGAAATCGCGCATACGGGCACATGTATTTGCATACTTGCTCACGCATGAATCCCGCATTTCCATAAGTGGCAAAACCATAAAAAAACACCCAAAAAACTTCCCATGAACCCATGCGTGTTTGAAAAAATTCCATGCCTAATTCACGGATCGGTGTGAAATAGCCTACAAACGTAAAGCCAGTCCAAATAGACAAGCCGAGCCAAATGGTGTGCTTATAGGTTTTTTTGACCAACTTTTCCAATGACATGTCGCCAGCGTCCAAACGCATGCGTGCACTTCGATCGCCTTCTACCTTGCGCTCTATCCACATGAACAATTCACTGTAGACCGTTTGCGGACAGGCGTAACCACACCATAAGCGCCCCGCCACCGCTGTGAATAAAAACAAAGACAAGGCGCTGACCACCAACAAGCCAGTCAGGTAAATAAAGTCTTGTGGGTAAAGCACCAATCCGAAGATATAAAAGCGTCTGGCTCCCAAGTCAAACAGCACCGCCTGCCGCTGCCCCCATTCCAACCATGGCAAGCCGTAAAACACCAACTGCGTGATGACCACACCCAACCAACGCCAACGCGCAAATAAACCGTGCACGGTACGCGGATAAATTTTCGGCATGGATGCATACAGAAATTCAGATGACTGGGCATCATCTGCTTTCTGTATGGGAATGACTGTAGAAGAAGTGTCTCTCGAGTTCAAAGTCAATTCACAGATGAGGTTGGGTGCGACAGGGACCACACATAACCCGTCAGCACATGGATTTGAGAACTGCTGAGTCGGTCTTTTTGTGCCGGCATGACATTGACCTTGCCGTTGTTCACCATGTTCACAATGGCTTGTTCACCCCAGCCATGTAACCAGGTTTTATCGGTCAAGTTGGGTGCACCTATGGCCTGATTGCCTTTGCCATCCATGCCATGGCAAGAACTGCAGACGGTGAATTTGGACTTGCCGCCGGCTGCTTTCAAAGAGTCATGCGGGCTGCCCGAAAGACTCAGAACGTAATGCGCGACCTCTGATATTTCTTGGGGGCTGCCCACTGCCTGCGCCATGGTGGGCATCACGCCTTGTCGACCGTTGGTGATACTGGCCTTGATCGTTACTGGATCACCACC
>JAGWXI010000140.1 GCA_018969975.1 Burkholderiales bacterium | reverse complement strand
GCTCAAACATTGCAGTGGGTGTCCCGACTGATTGGCAGCGTCCATGACCTGATCAACTTTGGAAGCGGCGACATCTTTGCTAAAGACACCGCAAACGCCTTTGCCGTCTAAATGGATTTTCAACATGATTTGTGTCGCTGTCTCGCGGTCTTTGCTGAAAAATTGTTGCAAAACCATCACCACGAACTCCATGGGGGTGTAGTCGTCATTGAGCATCACGACCTGATACATCTGTGGGGGTTTGGTCTTTTGTGATCTGCGTTCCAACACCACTGAATCGCCGTCATCTGTGCGCTGGGGCTGGGGTGGGGTTTGGGGAAGTTGACTGGCCATGACTTCATTTTATAGGTGTCATGGGACTTCGGTTTTTTGACCAAAAATAACGTCTTGCATGGAATAGATGGCTGAAAAATGATATTATTTAAACCTTTATGACTATATTTAACCGAAAAGAGAGTTAAAAATGGACAAAGGTACAGTCAAGTGGTTCAGCAACAGCAAGGGTTTTGGTTTCATAGAGCCCATGGGCGGTGGACCAGATATTTTTATTCACTTCAGCGCCATCCTCATGGAGGGATTCAAGACCTTGGAGCCAGGCGCGCAGGTCGAGTTTGAGCTGGTACAAGGTCCCAAGGGGCAACAAGCCCATGCATTGACCGTCACCGAGGCGCCAGAGCGAGCGCCAGACACAGATGCTGCGGATCTGAAAAGCAAAGAGGGGCGCTTGCGCACCCCTCAGTTCAGAGCCAACCTGATTGGCAATCAGGAGCGTGCCCCCCAATTCTGAGGGGCGCGCGCCTTGGGCTCACATGTGCTCGATCATGACCTGACCAAAGCCTGAGCAGCTGACCTGGGTGGCCCCATCCATCAAGCGGGCAAAGTCGTAGGTGACTTTCTTGCTGAGGATGGACTTCTCCATCGAGCTGATGATCAAGTCAGCAGCCTCAATCCAGCCCATGTGGCGCAGCATCATTTCGGCCGACAGGATTTCGGAACCTGGGTTCACGTAATCTTTGCCCGCATATTTGGGTGCCGTGCCATGCGTGGCTTCGAAACAAGCCACGGAGACAGACAAGTTGGCGCCTGGGGCAATGCCAATGCCGCCGACTTGGGCTGCCAGGGCATCAGACACATAGTCGCCATTCAAATTGAGGGTGGCTATCACGCTGTACTCAGCGGGACGCAACAAAATTTGCTGCAAGAAGGCGTCGGCAATGACGTCTTTGACGATGATGTCTTTACCGGTTTTGGGGTTCTTGAATTTGCACCAAGGTCCACCATCGATCAATTGGGCACCAAACTCTTTTTGCGCCAGGCCATAGGCCCAATCGCGGAAACCACCTTCGGTGAACTTCATGATGTTGCCCTTGTGAACTATGGTCACACTGGGCTTGTCGTTGGCAATCGCGTACTGGATGGCTTTGCGAACCAGTCGCTCAGTGCCTTCGCGAGATACCGGTTTGATGCCAATGCCAGATGTGTTGGGGAAGCGGATTTTGGTCACGCCCATTTCGTCAATCAAAAACTTGATGAGTTTTTTGGCTTTGTCACTCTCGGCTTCGTATTCGATGCCAGCGTAGATGTCTTCGGAGTTTTCGCGGAAGATCACCATATTGGTCTTCTCAGGCTCTTTCAAGGGTGAGGGAACGCCTTTGAAATACTGAACTGGTCGCAGACAAACATACAGGTCGAGTTCTTGGCGCAATGCGACGTTCAATGAGCGGATGCCACCGCCCACGGGTGTGGTCAAGGGGCCTTTGATGGACACCACATACTCTTTCAACACCGACAAGGTTTCTTCGGGCAACCACACATCCGGGCCATAAACTTTGGTGGATTTTTCGCCTGCATAAACTTCCATCCAATGGATCTTGCGCTTGCCAGCATAGGCTTTTTGCACCGCTGCATCGACCACTTTGAGCATGACCGGGGTGATGTCAAAGCCAGTGCCGTCTCCTTCGATGTAAGGAATGATGGGTTGGTCAGGCACGTTCAGGGACATGTCCTTGTTGACAACGATTTTTTCACCCTGGGAAGGCACTTTGATGTGCTTGTACATGTGGAATATCTCCGTTAGGAAGCCGATCGAATGGGAAATGAAATAGCTATTTCGCGAGCGATTCTAGCAACTGTGACTTATCATTCTCGGATGATCAAAGGTGTCTCATGAATCTTCTCAAGTGGGCCTGGTTGGGTGTTTTGTTTTGTTCGTCGGCTTGGGCACAAGGCGCACCACAGCTTCAATTGCCCCGCATTCAACTGCAAGCGGGCATGCACCAAATCCAAGCTCAGGTGGCGGCCACCCCTGATCAGCGGTCCATTGGTTTGATGCACCGCACAGAAATGCCCCAGGCCGAGGGCATGTTGTTCGCCTTTGAGCAAGCCACCCAGCAGTGTTTTTGGATGAAAAACACCCTGATGCCTCTGACTGCAGCTTTCATTGCCGACGATGGCACCATTGTCAATCTGGCTGACATGAAACCCCAGACCACCGACGCACATTGCTCAGAGCAACCCGTGCGCTGGGTGCTCGAAATGAACCAAGGTTGGTTTGCCAAACGCGGCATCAAAGCGGGTTTCAAGCTGCAAGGCCCGGTTTTCAAGGGCAAATGAAAAAACCGCCCGAAGGCGGTTTGAAGAGACCGATCTGGGACTGATCAGCCGAAGTTGGCCTGGGCGAAACCCCAGTTGACCAATTTGTCCAAAAAGGTTTCCACAAACTTGGGGCGCATGTTGCGGTAATCAATGTAGTAAGCGTGCTCCCACACGTCGACGGTCAAAATGGCTTTGTCGCCGGTGGTCAAAGGGGTGCCGGCTGCGCCCATGTTGACAATATCCAAGCTGCCGTCGGCTTTTTTCACCAAGAACGTCCAACCCGAGCCAAAGTTGCCCACGGCTGACTTCACAAAGGCTTCTCGAAAAGCGGCATAGCTGCCCCATTTGGC
>JAGWXI010000054.1 GCA_018969975.1 Burkholderiales bacterium | reverse complement strand
ATATGGGTCGCAACAAACGCATACAAAGCGTCAATGTGTGCGAGCCGCTGTACTTGTGTTCCAAAGCGTGGGTCGGTGTCAAACAACGCAGATTCACCAATGAGTTGTAAGAAAGCCTTCCAATGCGCGTCGTTGTACATCAACGCGCAGATGTAGCCATCCAAGGTTTTGTAAGGCTTGCGATTCGCTGACAACATGCGCGCGTGCCCCATAGGGGCGATGGGCGGTTGCCATGTTTCTCCACCCAAATGCTCACCCAGCACAAATTGCAACAGGCATTCAAACATGGGCACTTCGACATGTTGGCCCAAGCCCGTGCGGTACCGCGCAATAACAGCGGCTAGCACGGCGTGCACCATATTGAGCCCCGTGACACGGTCGGCAAATGTGGCAGGGACATAGCGCGGCTCAGGGCTGCCACTTTGCTCCATGAGCCACGGCACACACGCAGCGCCTTGAATCAAGTCGTCGTAAGCAGGCCAGTCTGAATAAGGCCCACCCTCGCTGTAGCCATACGCGCCGCACACCACCAGTTGGGGGTTGAGTGCATGCAAGGTATCAAACGACAAACCCAAACGTGCCATCGATGCGGGGCGAATGTTGTAGGTCAGCACATCGGCGGTTTTGCATAAAGCCAGCAGTTGTGCGCGTTGTGCTTCTTGGCGCAGGTCAAGCACAACCGAGCGTTTGTTACGGTTGGCATTGATAAAGATATGCCCCATGCCCTCATGTTTCATGGGACCCGCATGGCGCATGATGTCGCCGCCTGGCGGCTCTATCTTGATAACGTCAGCGCCATAGTCCCCCAAAATTTGGGTGGCATAAGGGCCCAAAACGACGCCCGTCAAATCGATGACGCGCAATCCGGCCAGCGCGCCGTCTAGGTGACCCGATAAATGGTTGGTGAGACCCACCGCTTATTCAGGCGTGATACCAGCGGCTTTGACCCATCCGCCCCATTTTTTGATTTCAGCGTCGATGGTTTTGGCGAGAGTGGCAGAGTCTTCCACGTCTAAGTCAATGCCGATGCCTTGAATTTTTTCGCGCACTTCTGGTTTGGCCAATACGGCCAAAAAGGCGCCCGAGGCCTTTTTATGGACATCGGCAGGAAGTCCGGCAGGCGCCATCAAGCCAAACCAAGCGCTGACGTTGTAGTCTTTCACCGTGTCGCCAATGGAAGGGACAGTGGGGGCTTTGCCAGCGCGTTTGCGGGTGGTGACGCCAAGTCCACGCATACGTCCACCGTTGATTTGCGACACCGCATTGCCCACATCGGCAAAAGCAAACTGCAATTGACCGCCTAATAAATCTGTCATCGCAGGCGGAATGCCTTTGTAAGGCACGCTCACTGTTTGCAGGCCGGCCAACTCGCACAACATGGCGGCCGAAACCAAGGAGCCAGATGACCCATGGCCATAGGCCAATTTGCCAGGGTTGGCCTTGGCGTATGAAATGAACTCCTTCATGTCTTTGGCTGGAAAGTCAGAGTTCACCATCAAGATAAAGCCCGTCTCGCCAATTTTGCCAATCGGCGTGAAATCTTTGACGGGGTCGTACGACAGTTTGCGGTAGAGATGCACATTGGCAGCTTGCGTCGTGCTGGTGGTCACCAAAAACGTATAACCGTCTGCAGGCGAGGCTTTGACGGCCTCGGCTCCCAAGATGCCGTTGGCACCTGCTTTGTTTTCGATGGTGATCGATTGCCCCATCGCCTCACCCATGGCTTGGGCCAAGATGCGACCGACGTTGTCCGTTGCACTACCAGCAGGGAAGGGAACAATAAATTTGATCGCCTTATTGGGGTAGTTTTGCGCCAAAGCCCAAGGCGAAAATAGCAAGGCCATCAGGCCGAGCGCCACTACTTTTTGAACAATACGTGGATAGGTCATGTCTCGTTTCCTTTTAAAACTTAATCGTGTGTTGCACGTCGTTGAACGGCGTCAATATACGCTAGCCCATCTGGTGGTCGCCCGCTGCGTTGGCTTTCCCAAATCATTTGCCCGAGGGCTTCCATGGTTTCGTGGTGGGCGTCGTGCAAAGAGTCGCGTCTTGCTGTGAGCAACTCCACCGCTTGCCGAATGCCGCGCGGTTGGTCAATCGAGCACTGCTCACTGACGGACAAGTGCATGGACAAATGCAAAAACGGGTTAGTCTTGCCGTCTTCCACGTCGTACATTTTTTCAAGTGCCGCCGCTTCGTTGGCGAAATCGGCGTGGTATTCGGGGTGCTCGGCGACCCATTGGCTGGCCAAAGTCTCGAGTGCATCCATGGGCTGTGCGGTTTGCCATTTGGCAAAGACTGCACAAAAGAATTTACGCACATCGGCTTGGCTGGGTTGGAACATGCGACGCATTGTCACTCAGGTGTCGCGCAAGACTTTGCGGAGTGCTAATGGTTACCCACAAGTATTGATACATTTACGCAGCAAACTATTTCTACAGGAAATTCATGACCCAAGCCTTCATCTGCGACGCTATCCGCACACCCTTCGGCCGCTATGGAGGCGCTTTGTCTTCAGTCCGTACCGATGACTTAGCCGCCGTTCCACTGCAGGCCTTGATGGCCCGCAACCCCAAGGTCGATTGGATGGCCGTGACCGATTTGATTTACGGCTGCGTCAACCAAGCCGGTGAAGACAACCGTAACGTAGCGCATATGGCGAGTTTGCTGGCTGGTTTGCCGATGGAGTTGCCTGGCGCCACCATCAACCGTTTGTGCGGATCGGGCATGGACGCGGTGGGAACCGCCGCCCGTGCGATCAAAGCGGGCGAAGCCAGCATGATGATTGCAGGTGGCGTCGAGAGCATGAGCCGCGCACCGTTTGTCATGCCCAAGGCCGAGAGCGCGTTTAGCCGCAGCAACACGGTCTACGACACGACGATTGGCTGGCGCTTTATCAATAAGTGGATGAAAGAAAAATACGGCGTCGACTCCATGCCCGAGACGGCTGAAAACGTCGCGACCGATTTCAAAATCAACCGCGAAGACCAAGACCGCATGGCCTTGGCCAGCCAAACCAAGGCGGTGGCTGCGCAAAAAGCGGGTTACTTCGACGCTGAAATTTGCCCCGTCACCATCCCCCAGAAAAAAGGCGACGCGGTCGTGGTCAATGTAGACGAGCACCCACGTGCCACCAGCATGGAGTCGCTGGCCAAACTCAAACCGGTGGTGCGCCCAGACGGTACCGTCACCGCGGGTAACGCCAGTGGCGTGAACGACGGCGCATGCGCTTTGATATTGGCGAATGAACAAACCGCTGCCAAACAAGGCTTAACGCCTAAGGCGCGCATCGTGGGCATGGCAACTGCTGGTGTGCCACCGCGGATCATGGGCATTGGCCCTGCACCCGCCTCACAAAAAGTGTTGGCGTTGACCGGTTTGAGCTTGGCGCAAATGGATGTGATTGAACTTAACGAAGCCTTCGCCGCCCAAGGCTTGGCCGTGTTGCGCCAACTCGGGCTGCAAGATGATGACCCGCGCGTCAACCCCTACGGCGGTGCAATCGCCTTGGGCCATCCCTTGGGTGCCAGTGGCGCGCGTTTGATCACTACCGCGATGTACCAGTTGCACCGCACCCAAGGCCGTTATGCCTTGTGCACCATGTGTATTGGTGTGGGTCAGGGCATCGCCTTGGTTATCGAGCGCGTTTAAAACCCATGATCAACAAGCAAGCCGATACGGTGGTGCAGGCCATCGGAAAAATCGACGACGGCGCAACCATCATGGTGGGCGGATTTGGCACAGCGGGCATTCCGGACGAGTTGGTCGACGGATTGCTAGAGGTGCTGGAAGGCAGCCAAACGCGCCATCTCACTTTGGTCAACAACAACGCGGGTAATGGCGATGTCGGCATAGCAGCAATTCTCAAGACAGGTCGGGTTGACAAACTGATTTGCAGCTTTCCCCGCCAAACTGATAGTTATGTCTTCGACAGTTTGTACCGCTCTGGCAAGCTCGAACTGGAACTCGTTCCACAGGGCAATTTGTCCGAACGGATTCGCGCGGCAGGCGCAGGAATTGGCGCTTTCTTCACGCCGACTGGTTACGGTACAGACCTGGCTAAAAACAAAGACGGTTCTCTTAAAGAAACGCGAGAAATCAATGGGCGCATGTATGTGCTCGAACACCCGATTTATGGCGATGTGGCCTTGATCAAAGCTGAACGCGGCGACCGCTGGGGCAATCTGACCTACCGCAAATCAGCGCGCAACTTTGGTCCTGTGATGGCCATGGCCGCTAAGCGAACGGTGGCGTCTGTGCATGAAGTCGTGCCCTTGGGTACCTTAGACCCAGAGACGATCGTGACGCCCAGTATTTTTGTGCACAGCATTGTGCAAATTCCCCGCACCGCCACGGTGGGCGGTGGCTTTAAAAAACAGGCCTGACACAAGAGCAAAAGTATGGCCTACCAACGCAAAACCAAAGACCAAGTCGCTGCGCGTGTGGCGCAAGACATTCCTGAAGGTGTGTATGTCAATTTGGGCATCGGCATGCCGACCCAAGTCGCGAACCACTTGCCCCAAGGCTTAGAGATCATCCTGCACAGCGAGAACGGCATCTTGGGCATGGGCCCAGCACCAGCACCAGAAGATGAAGATTTCGATTTGATTAATGCAGGCAAGCAGCCTGTCACTTTGTTGCAAGGCGGTGCTTACGTGCACCACAACGACAGCTTCGCCATGATGCGAGGCGGGCACCTAGATATATGTGTGTTGGGTGCGTTTCAGGTGAGCGTCAAAGGCGACTTGGCCAATTGGCATACCGGCGAGCCAGATGCCATCCCCGCAGTAGGCGGCGCGATGGACTTGGCGATTGGCGCCAAACAAACTTGGGTGATGATGGATTTGCTCACCAAGCAAGGCCAGAGCAAGATTGTTCCTGCTTGTACCTATCCGATTACGGGCTTGGCTTGTGTGAAAAGAATCTACACCGACTTAGCTACCTTTGAGATTACTGAGCAGGGCTTGCGTTTGATCGATTCGGTGGAGGGCCTGTCGCGTGAAGAGCTGGAGAAGCTTGTGGGACTGCCCATCGTCGTTTATTGATCGACGAATGCACGCTCAATAACAAAGTCACCTGGAGAGGTAGTGTTGCCCTCTTTGAAGTGACGTTCTTCGAGCATGCGTTTGAGATCCTTGAGCATTTGGCTACTTCCGCAAATCATGACTCGGTCGCGTTGGGGGTCGAATGCAGGCAAATTCAAGTCGGTAAATAACTTAGTACTTTCAATCGCATCCGTTATGCGGCCTTGGTTTTTAAAAGGCTCGCGGGTCACGGTGGGGTAGTACAGCAGTTGCTGGGAGACCATTTCGCCCAAAAACTCGTGTTGGGGCAATTCTTGGGTGAGATAGTCGTGGTAGGCCAACTCTTTGACTTCGCGCACGCCGTGGACCAGGATGACTTTCTCAAATCGCTCGTAGGTTTCAGGGTCGCGGATCACGCTTAAAAACGGTGCCATACCGGTGCCTGTTGAGAGTAAATACAGGTTTTTGCCGGGTAGGAGGTAGTCAATCAGCAGCGTGCCCGTTGGCTTGCGGCCGACGATGATTTTGTCGCCCACTTGGATGTGTTGCAGGCGCGAAGTCAGCGGGCCGTCTTGCACCTTGATGCTCAAAAACTCCAAATGCTCTTCGTAATTGGCGCTGACGATGCTGTAAGCCCGCAGCAGGGGTTTATTGTTAACCCGCAATCCGATCATTGTGAAATGACCGTTGGAAAAACGCAGTGCTTGGTCGCGGGTGGTGGTGAAACTAAACAGGCGGTCGGTCCAGTGGTGTACGGACAAAACTTCTTCTTCTTGAAAAGCGCTCATGTGGAAGGCAGTAAATGGTTAGATACAAACCTGATAGTGTAGGGGAGGGCTTGTAGATGAATAAGCTAAAGTCTCGCCATGAAAATTTTTGAAACACTCCAAAGCGTCACCCAGTTTGTAGGCCAAGGCGAAGTTGCCAGCGAATGGATCACCATCACCCAAGAGCATGTGAACCAGTTTGCCGATGCCACAGGCGACCACCAGTGGATCCACGTCGACCCAGAGCGCGCCAAAGCAGGGCCGTTTGGCACGACGATCGCCCACGGCTTTTTGACGCTGTCTTTGATGCCGCAATTTTTTTCCAAAGCTTTCCATGTGCAAGACCAAACCATGGGTATTAACTACGGCGTGAACAAGGTACGCTTCACCGCGCCTGTCTTGGTGGGTTCGCGCTTGCGGGCCAAGATGTCTTTGAAATCCTGCGACCCCATCGACAACAACGGCATGCAGTTAGTCTGGAGCGTCACCGTCGAGTGCGAGGGGGGCGATAAGCCCGTGTGCGTGGCAGAGACCGTGACTAGGCTCTATGCCTAAAGCCGTTTTGGCGCCACGCCTCGTAAACAATTACCGCCACCGAATTCGATAAATTCAAACTGCGTTGCCCCTCCAGCATGGGTAAACGCAGGCGTTGCGCCTCGTGAAAACTTTCGCGAATGGGCTGCGGCAAACCAGCGGTTTCCGAACCAAATACCAACCAATCCCCCGCTTGGAACTGCGCATCGTGTGCAGTGTGCGAGCCCTTGGTGGTCAAGGCAAACATGCGTTTAGCGGGTGGCTTAACCGTCGCCAAGAAATCTAGCCAGCTAGGGTAGCGTGCTACGTGGGCGTATTCGTGGTAATCGAGCCCTGCACGGCGCATGTGCTTATCTTCCATAGTGAAACCCAGTGGCTCAATTAAATGCAAACTGCAACCCGTATTAGCCGCTAAGCGAATGACGTTGCCCGTATTAGGCGGAATTTCTGGATGCACCAGCACGATGTGAAACATAGGAATATTCTCTCCCGACTCATGGCTGCGTTAGTTCGGCCCTTGCGAACACCAAGCCAGTAATGTGCACTGCCCCTGCTTTGCGAAGAACACGCGCCGCTTCAAACAGGGTGGCGCCGGTAGTCATTACATCGTCGACCAAGACAAGCTTTTTTCCTTGTAAATAGGATATTTGTCTGGGTTCTATCCAAAAGGCGTTTTGCGTTTGCGCTAGGCGCTCAGCACGTGAAGCACCAACTTGGTGAGAGCGGTGCTCCAGGCGACGAAGCACATGGATATCGGTTTTTTTTGGCGCTAGATACTTGGCTAACTCATGGGATTGGTTAAACCCCCGCTCGCGCAATCGAGAGGCAGACAAGGGTATTGCAATGACGCTATCTGCGGCCTCTAAGGCGGGTTCACTCCATGGCGTGTGGCGCATCAAATAGGCCAGTTGACGTCCTAAACCTACGTCACCATTGAACTTGAATTGCGCTATGCATTCGGCCCACGGGTAGCCATAAGTTACCGCGGCAATACATTGGTCAAGGGGAGGGGGCTCGTCATAACAAACAGAACATGTGCTTTTGATCAGAGGCAGGGCGCAGGTGGGGCAGCGTGGGATGGGTTGTGCAAATTGCGCAACACAGGTTTCGCATATCGCTGAACTGGGCCATGCCTCGCAAATATGGCAAATGCTGGGCGGGCGCAAACTTTTTAACCAAAAAGGCCATTGAAAGGGAGGGTCAAACATGAAATTTATACTGACTCCCCATGCAGGCCTCTTCTTCCAGCGATCTCGTCCCCAGTATCGACCCTATCGCTAGCCAGCGTTGGACAAATTGGAACCATCTTGAAGCTCCGTGGTTGCATGAAGAAATTGGAAGACGCATGGAGGAGCGATTGCAGTGGATTCGTTTGCAACCACAACTTTGGGTGGATTGGGCTCCTCTCAATGGGGGATTTCAAACCCACGCAGCAGTGCGCGCACGATACCCAAAGGCTAATTGTTTGGCTGTCGAGATGTCAGAGTTGCGCGCACAAAAAGTAAAAATGGCGCTTACCAATCCTGGCTGGCAAGTTTGGAAGCGCCAAGCAGTTTCTGTGATTGGTTTGGCTGGGCTAAGCCATCGGGAAGGTGCAGACATGGTTTGGGCGAATATGTCTTTGCACAGCGCCGTTGCACCGCGGTCTTTGCTCAGCACTTGGCATGACTTGCTCAAGAGCAATGGGTTTTTAATGTTTTCTAGCTTGGGTCCAGACACTTTGCGCGAGTTGCAACCCATCTACCAACAGATGGGATGGGGCAGCCCCACGCATGCTTTTACAGACATGCACGATTGGGGTGATATGTTGGTCCAAACAGGTTTTGCCGAACCGGTAATGGATATGGAGCGTATCAAGCTCTCCTATGCAAACGCTGCTGATTTGCTCCATGATTTAAGGCGTTGGGGGCGTAACTTGCACCTGCAGCGGTTTGCAAACTTGCGGGGTCGCAATTGGAGACGCTCGCTAGAGGCTGCATTGACGGACCTGGTCAAGCCTGATCGGCAAGGACGCTTGGAGATAACCATCGAGGTGATTTACGGGCATGCGGTCAAGCCCTTGCCCAAGGTGCGTATGCAGGAACAGTCCTCAGTCACCTTGGAGCAGATGAAGACCCTTCTCAACCAAACTAGCAAAAATACAAGGCTAGAATAGCCATTTGTGTGAAGAATTAGGGCGAACCCTAGGTTCGTTCTCCCTCAGGTAAATCAATTAAGGCTCTTAAAAGTGAAGAAGAACAATCTTTTCCAAAAGTTGACTTTCGCTTTGCTGTTTGTTACTTCTTGGATGAGTACAGCGGCTTTGGCAGTGAACGACCTTCCTGGCGGCCCGGCCAATTGGCAACTCAATTTGCAACCCGGTGCCACCAAAATTGCTCAAGAGCAAGGCTGGTTGCATTGGTTCATGCTGATTATTTGCACAGTCATTTTTGTGGCTGTTTTTGGTGTCATGTTTTATTCCATTTGGAAGCACCGCAAATCAGTTGGACATAAACCTGCCACTTTCCATGAATCCGTCAAGGTGGAGATTGCGTGGACAGTAATACCTTTCATCATCGTGATCTTGATGGCTTTGCCTGCAACCAAGGCGGTTGTTGCACAAAAAGACACCTCTAATGCTGACCTCACCATCAAAGCTACTGGTTACCAGTGGAAGTGGGGATACGACTACATCAAGGGCGAGGGTGAAGGCATTGCCATTATTTCCACCTTAGACAACGAGCACCGGGTAATGTCTAACAATGGCGCCAAAGGCGTGGATGTGGACGACTACCTACTCAAGGTCGACAACCCGTTGGTTGTTCCTGTCAACAAAAAAATTCGCATTATTACCACGGCTAATGACGTGATCCATGCTTTCTCAGTGCCCTCTCTAGGGGTGAAACAAGACGCGATTCCAGGCTTTGTGCGAGACACATGGTTTCGTGCTGAATCCGTTGGAGATTTTCGTGGTCAGTGCCAAGAATTGTGTGGCAAAGAACATGCTTACATGCCCATCCATGTAAAGGTAGTCAGCGCCGAAGATTACGCTGCATGGGTTGCCGTAGAGCAAAAAAGAATGGCTACCAAAATGGACGACCCCACCAAAGTATGGGCTCTGCCAGAAATGCTGCAACGCGGTGAAAAAGTCTACGCTGCCAATTGTCTTGCCTGTCACCAATCCAACGGTAAAGGCGGCGGAGCAATCAAGGCCTTGGACGGCTCAGCTGTGGTGCTGAATTCAGACGCTAGCAAAGAGATCCATGTTTTGCTCAATGGTCAAAACAATGCCATGCCGGCATGGAAACAACTCAGTGACACTGACATTGCCGCGGTAATCAGTTACACCAAAAATACGTGGTCTAACAAGACTGGCCAGCTGGTTCAACCCGCTGACGTCAAGGCCGCCCGTTAAATTCCCATCCTTATAAATAGGTATACATCATGAGCGCAGTTCTAGATCCTCACGGCCACGCACATGGCCACGACGACCACCACGGTGCCCCACACGGATGGCAACGCTGGGTTTTCGCTACCAACCACAAAGACATTGGTACCTTGTATTTGTTGTTCGCCTTCACCATGTTGATCGTCGGCGGTGTTTTAGCCCTTTTGATTCGTGCGGAATTGTTCCAACCTGGTTTGCAATTGGTAAACCCTGAGTTGTTCAACCAGCTCACCACCATGCACGGCCTCATAATGGTTTTTGGTGCCATCATGCCGGCGTTCGTGGGGTTTGCTAATTGGATGATTCCTTTACAAATTGGCGCAGCAGATATGGCATTCGCCCGCATGAATAACTTCAGCTTCTGGTTGATGATTCCTGCTGCTGTGATGTTGAGCACTTCGTTCTTCCAGCCTGGCGGCGCTCCTGCTGCTGGTTGGACCTTGTATGCACCATTGACATTGCAAATGGGTCCATCGATGGACTCAGGCATTTTCGCGTTGCATTTGTTGGGCGCTTCTTCCATCATGGGTTCGATCAACATCATTGTGACTATTCTTAACATGCGTGCCCCAGGCATGACTCTGATGAAAATGCCCATGTTTGTTTGGACATGGTTGATCACGGCTTATTTGTTGATCGCTGTAATGCCAGTGTTGGCTGGCGCGATCACCATGACACTGACAGACCGTCACTTCGGCACCACCTTCTTTAACCCCGCTGGCGGTGGTGACCCCATCATGTACCAGCACATCTTCTGGTTCTTCGGACACCCAGAGGTCTACATCATGATCTTGCCGGCCTTCGGCATCATCAGCCATATCGTTCCTGCATTTGCCCGTAAAAGATTGTTCGGCTACGCATCGATGGTGTACGCCACATCGTCTATTGCGATTTTGTCTTTCATCGTGTGGGCCCACCACATGTATGCCACTGGCATGCCCGTGACGGGTCAGTTGTTCTTCATGTACGCCACCATGTTGATTTCAGTGCCAACTGGCGTGAAGGTTTTCAACTGGATTGCCACTATGTGGAAAGGCTCAATGACATTTGAGACCCCCATGTTGTTTGCAGTGGGCTTTATTTTCGTGTTCACCATGGGCGGCTTCACTGGACTGATCTTGTCCATGGCACCTATCGACACACAAGTACAAGACACCTATTACGTCGTAGCCCACTTCCACTATGTGTTGGTGGCAGGCTCCTTGTTCGCCATGTTTGCCGGCTTCTACTACTGGTGCCCCAAGTGGACAGGTGTGATGTACAACGAAACACGCGGCAAGATTCACTTCTGGTGGACATTGATTGCGTTCAACGTGACTTTCTTCCCCATGCACTTTTTGGGGCTTGCGGGTATGCCACGTCGCTACGCTGACTACCCCATGCAGTTCACGGACTTCAACATGATTGCTTCAGTCGGCGCGTTCTTCTTTGGATTTGCGCAGGTGTATTTCTTCTTCTTCATCATCTTGCCTGCAATGCTAGGCCACGGTGAGAAGGCTGCTGCTAAGCCTTGGGAAGCTGCTGAAGGTTTGGAGTGGGAAGTTCCCTCTCCAGCACCCTTTCATACCTTTGAGACGCCCCCTAAGCTTGATGCTACGGCTACCCGCGTGATCGGTTAATCCCCATGACACCTGAACAACGCAAGCAAAACCTGCGACTTGGGCTGATATTGGCGTCGGTTGCAGCTGTGTTTTTCATTGGTTTTTTTGCCAAGATCATCTTGTTGAATCGCTGACGAGTATGGTTCCCATCCGCCAAAATTTGGTGATGCTGAAAAAGCTGATCGTAGTTGCGGTGGGCATGTTTGCCTTCGGCTATGCCTTGGTGCCGATGTACCGCGCTATTTGTGAATTCACTGGTATCAACATCTTGGCTTTGGGTGAACGTGAGGTTTATGGTTCTAACAATGCGCGGTCCAAGCCAAGTAACACCCAAATTGATACAAGCCGAACCATCACTGTAGAGTTTGACGCTAACGCACGCGGCCCTTGGATGTTCAAGCCCGCCCAATCGTCGATGCAGGTCCATCCCGGCGAAATGATGACGGTGATGTACGAATTCCAAAATGTGCAAAACAGAGAAATGTCTGCGCAAGCTATTCCTAGCTATGCTCCTCGCCAAGCGGCGGCGCATTTCAACAAGGTGGAGTGTTTTTGTTTTAACCAATACACCTTGGCTCCTGGCGAGAAAAAGCAATGGCCTGTGGTGTTTGTGATCGATCCCAAATTATCGAAAGACGTGTCAACGATCACTTTGTCTTACACATTTTTTGAAGTGGGTTCCAAAACACCTGCTGCGCCTGTGGCGGCTTTATCCACCGACACCAAATTAAGGATGGGCACATGAGTGCTCGCCAATCCCTGATGCGTTCGGTAGTTGCAGTCGCATGGTCGTTTTTAGGAATTCGCAAAAGCAGTGAGTTCCAAGAAGATGTCGCAAAAATCACGCCTTTGCATGTGCTGGGTGTGGGGCTAGTGGCAGGTTTATTGTTTGTGGCCGCGTTGATTCTTTTGGTCAACTGGGTCGTTGCAAAGTAAAGAAGGAAGAAAAAATGAGTAGCAACTCACATGGCACCACGCCTTACTACTATGTGCCCGCACCCTCGCGTCACCCTGCGATGGCAGCTTTGGGCTTGTTCTTTGTAATCTTGGGCGCGGGCCAATGGGTCAACGGTGCTGACTGGGGCAAATACTCTTTGCTCTTTGGCTTGGTATTTTGGCTATTTGTTCTCTACCAATGGTTTGGTGAAACGATTTCTGAAAGCGAATCAGGTCAGTATGGCTACAAGGTTGATTTATCTTTTCGCTGGAGCATGAGCTGGTTTATCTTCTCTGAAGTCATGTTCTTTGGCGCCTTCTTTTCTGCCCTGTGGTGGGCACGTGTGCACTCTGTGCCAATGCTTGGTGACTTGGAGCATGCATTGATTTGGCCTAACTTCAAAGCTGCTTGGCCTACGGTGGTGGCTGGTGCAACCGCTTCTCCTGCGGGGATCATCGAGCCTTTCCAAGTCATGACTCCGTTTTGGTTACCCACCATCAATACAGCTTTGTTGTTGAGTTCTGGTGTGACATTGACTATTGCGCATCATGCTTTGGTGGAAAACAAACGTGAAACCACCATCAAATTCATGTGGTTTACGGTTGCTCTAGGCGTGATCTTTTTGGTAGTACAAGGTTATGAATACATGCACGCCTACAGCGAGATGAATCTCAAACTCAGCTCTGGCGCTTACGGCTCTACCTTCTTCATGCTCACAGGTTTCCATGGCTTCCATGTGTTCTTGGGCATGTTGATGTTATTGGTTATCACCCTGCGTTTGCAAAAAGGCCATTTCACTTCCGACAAGCACTTCGGTTTCGAAGGCGCCGCATGGTATTGGCACTTTGTGGATGTGGTCTGGTTAGGCCTCTACATCTTGGTCTATTGGATGTAATCCATCGACAGACATAAAGAATTAAGGCCGCTTGCGCGGCCTTTGCTTTTTTCGATAAAACTGAAAAATCTCTTGGTGGCTTATTGTCCTGCGGCAATACCTGTTGGATGGATGTAACCCAGTTGCCAAGCGATCAGTACACATACAAATAGAAAAATCGAGATACCAACTCTAAGCCCTAAGGCTTTGACCATGTTTTTGGATTTAGGCTGATCACTCGGTCCTGGTCGCATCATGAAAATGAGTGCAGAGGCCAGGCTGCCTAAGATGGCTAAAAATGCAAGCGCTACGATGAATTTCATAAACACCATTATCTCTGCCCCGCGTCAGCGATCTTTGCTGGTGGTCACGATCGCCACGGTACTGGGTGTGGCTTTGACGGTGTGTTTAGGGGTGTGGCAGTTGTCACGTGGCCACGAAAAAGAGGCCTTGCATGCAGCCATCCTGGCCCGACAGGCGCAGCCGGCACTAGACACTGCGGCCGCATTAAAAGACAGAAGTTTGTTTAACCAATTGCACCAAGGGGTGAGACTAGAAGGCCGATGGTTATCTCAGCACACGGTGTATCTAGAAAACCGTCCCATGCAAGGGCGATCAGGTTTTATTGTGTTGACTCCGTTGCAATTAGATGGCGGTACAACTGTCTTAGTGCAGCGCGGATGGATACCGCGTCACCAACAAGACCGTACTTTGTTGGCACCTGTTGATACACCGCAAGGTCTAGTGCAAGTGACTGGCCGCATTGCATCAGGTCCATCCGAAGTCATGGGATTGGGTGAAACCTCTTTGAAAACAACAGCACAGACCGCAGGGCAATCGCCCATTAGGCAAAATCTCAAACTTGCTGAATTCAGCAACGAAATCGGCGTCTCACTGGTAGGTACTGTTTTACAAACCGATGCTGATGCAGACGGATTGCAACGCAATTGGCCAGAAATCACGGCTGGCGTAGAAAAGCACTGGGGTTATGCCTTTCAGTGGTTTGCATTAGCGGTTGTGCAGGTGATGCTGTATTTTTGGTACCAATGGATAAAGCCTTATCGCCATGCAAGATAAAAAAACTCCCGACACATCGCACCCACTAGGCATGACCGTCTATGACTTGCCATTGCCCGCAGAGGTCGTGCAAGCGGATGCAAAGCGCACCAGCATGGGACGCTTGAATATGTTGTTGGTCTTATTAGCTTGTGCTGCGCCAGTTGTGGCCTCTTACATCACTTACTACTGGGTTCGACCTGAAGCGCGCCGTAACTATGGTGAATTGATCCAACCCACGCGCGCTACACCTTCTATAACGGTTGCGCGTCTGAATGGCGGCGATATGAATTTGACCGATCTCAAAGGTCAGTGGTTACTGGTCAGTGTTGCTGGTGCTGCGTGTGATGCGGCGTGTCAGCAACGCTTGTATTTACAGCGACAAATTTTGGTGGGGTTGGGTAAAGAGCGTCCACGCACAGAATGGGTATGGTTGGTCAATGACAAGGCAGAGATTCCCAATACCTTGCTGCCCGGTTTAGAAGAGGCCACCGTTTTGCGTGTAGATCCCAAAGCGCTCGCGCAATGGTTGCAACCAGAGGCTAACAAGAAGTTAGAAGACCACTTGTACATGGTCGACCCTATGGGTGAGTGGATGATGCGCTTTCCTGCGCATCTCAATGCAGAAGGTGCACTAAAAGCAAAGCGCGATATGGAGCGTTTGTTGCGTGCTTCCGCCTCATGGGATGTGCCTGGCCGATGAACTCGCTTTATAACTTTGCTCCAACACTGCACCTGCTGATCTTGGGTGCTTTGGTGGCGTCTGTTCCTTTGGGGTGGATGTGGTTGCGTCAGTCTTCTGCCTCTACTTCGCAGCGGGTGGTGTGGTTCACGCAATTAACTCTTTTTCTCACTTTTGATTTGGTGTTGTTCGGTGCTTTTACGCGCCTGACCGATTCTGGTTTGGGGTGCCCTGATTGGCCAGGTTGTTACGGGTTTGCAAGCCCGGTGGGTGCAGCCAATGCCATAGACGCAGCGCAAACTGCCATGCCTACTGGCCCTGTGACGCATCAAAAAGCTTGGATTGAAATGATCCACCGCTATATGGCCATGGGGGTAGGTGGCTGCATATTGACCTTGGCATGGTTTGCGTGGTCGAAACGGTCGCAAGGCTCCAACACCAAATTACCAACCCTCACTTTGCTATGGGTGTGTGTGCAAGGCGCATTCGGTGCGCTCACTGTCACGATGAAGCTATTCCCTGCAATCGTTACTTTGCATTTACTTGGTGGCTTGGTGTTGTTGGCCTTGTTGACCATACAAATTTATCAGCAGCGCCAAGTGACACCCATTGAAATCTCCTCGAGACTTTATGGAAGTGCATGGATTTGTGCTGCATTGCTGTTGTTGCAAATTCTTTCTGGTGGATGGGTGAGCACCAATTACGCGGTGTTGGCGTGCAACACCTTTCCGCAATGCCAAGACAGTTGGTGGCCTGCAATGGACTTCTGGAATGGTTTCACGGTTTGGCGTCCCTTAGGTCTTAATGCAATGGGTGAGTCCTTAACCTTTGAAGCTTTAACGGCTATTCACTATGTGCATCGTTTAAGTGCTTATGTCGTTTTCATTGCTTTAGGGGCTTTGGCTTGGCAGCTACTGTCTGTGAACGGTGCAAAGCATCTTGCAAAAGTCTTAGGCGCTTTGTTACTTTTGCAACTCTTAACCGGGCTTTCTAATGTTGTCTTGGACTGGCCCTTGATCGCCGCCGTCTTACACACAGGTGGTGCTGCCGCACTGTGCATCACCCTAGTGTGGTTGCTGTGTATAGCGCGTAAACTGAAAACTGTATGACCGAGAACTTCACTTTGATGACCCGCTTGCGTCAATTCAACGCACTTACCAAGCCGCGCGTCATCCAATTGATTGTGTTTTGTGCGTTGATAGGTATGGTGCTCGCTGTGCCAGGTGTGCCTACTTGGGATGAAGTGCAATTGGGTCTGTGGTCTTGCGTGGGCATTTGGTTTGTAGCGGGTGCTGCTGCCGCCTTCAACTGCATTGTGGAAAAGAAAATTGACGCGGTCATGAAACGTACCGCATGGCGACCCACCGCAAAAGGCGAGTTGTCTGACACAGAGACTTTGGTTTTTTCTGGCCTGATGTGCGCATTTGGTTCATGGCTCTTATACGTATGGGTCAATCCACTCACCATGTGGTTGACCTTCGCCACGTTTGTGGGCTATGCCGTCATCTACACCGTCATTCTCAAACCCTTGACACCACAAAACATCGTGATTGGTGGTGCATCTGGCGCCATGCCGCCTGTGCTGGGGTGGGCTGCGATGACAGGTGAAGTCGGACCTGAAGCACTGATTTTGTTTTTGATTATTTTCTTGTGGACGCCACCGCATTTTTGGGCGCTTGCGCTTTACCGCGTGGAGGATTACCGCAAATCTGGATTGCCCATGTTGCCCGTGACCCACGGTAACGAATTCACCCGACTGCAGATATGGCTCTACACCATTGTTTTGTTTGCAGCGTGTTTGATGCCTTTTGTGTATCGCATGAGCGGATGGTTTTATTTAGTCGCCGCTGTTATTTTGAGCCTTGGTTTTTGTGGCTATGGTTGGGCTTTGTGGCGCAACTACTCAGATGCGTTGGCGCGCAAAACATTTCGCTTTTCGCTTATCCACTTGAGTGTGTTGTTTGCAGCCTTGTTGATAGACCATTACTTATGAATACCCATACCCAGCGACGTTCGATGGCGAGAGCGGCTTTTGGACTCGTCCTTGTTTGCAGCTTGACGCTGTTTGGTGCCTGCAGTCCAGACAAACCCCAATTCAACGCCATCGACGTCACGGGTGCAAACTACGCGAAGGGGTTTTCCCTCAAAGACCATACAGGCCAAGAGCGCAAGTTAACGGACTTCAAAGGCAAAGTGGTGGTGGTATTTTTTGGCTACACCCAATGCCCCGATGTATGTCCCACCACCATGACTGAATTGGTAGAGGTCAAACGTTTATTAGGTGCTAACGGCGAAAAGCTTCAAGCCGTATTCATTACTGTAGACCCAGTGCGTGACACGGCCGAGTTACTCAATGCCTACGTCACCAACTTTGACCCGAGCTTTGTAGCCTTAATTCCTTCGCCCGAACAACTCGTAGAGGTAGCCAAAGAGTTCAAGATTTACTACAAGAAGGTCGATGGTAAAACGCCTACGAGTTACACCATGGACCATTCGGCTGGCAGTTACATCTTCGACACTCAGGGTCAAGTGCGTTTATTTAGCCGCTACGGCAGTGGGGCGCAGGTGATTGCGCAAGACATCGCTGTCTTGCTCAAGCCTTAGGCGTATTGGGCTAAAGCCGCCTTCATTTTTTTCATGGCGGCCACTTCAATTTGACGGATGCGCTCTGCGCTCACTCCGTACTCAGCTGCTAGTTCATGCAGCGTCATTCCACCCGAGCCATCGTCTTGCACCTTGAGCCAGCGCTCCTCAACCACCCGACGGCTGCGCTCGTCGAGTACTTCTAAGGCGGCTGCAATTCCGTCAGAGGCCAAAACATCGCGCTGGTGCGCTGTCATCATGGCGGTGGGCTCGTGGTTGACGTCACTTAAATAGGCGATAGGGCCAAAAGCTTCATCGCCTTCGTCGTTAGGTGTGGGATCTAGCAAAACATCGCCACCGGACATGCGCATTTCCATCTCCAGCACTTCTTCGGGTTTGACATTGAGTTGCTTGGCGACGGCATCCACCTCTTGCGGATTGAGTGTGCTGCGGTGCATGTCGGAGTCAGAGGCATCTGCATCGGCCTTGAAGCCTTGTTTCATCGAGCGCAAATTGAAGAACAGTTTGCGCTGGGCTTTGGTGGTGGCCACTTTGACCATGCGCCAGTTCTTCAAGATGTACTCATGGATTTCGGCTTTGATCCAGTGGAGGGCGTAACTCACCAAGCG
>JAGWXI010000053.1 GCA_018969975.1 Burkholderiales bacterium | reverse complement strand
CGCGTGAAAACCGACGATATCGGTGCACGCGCCATGCATTTGCTTGATCAAGTGGGCTTGGCTGGCAAAGCGCACACAGCTTCAGAACTTCTGTCTTATGGTGATTTGCGTCGCCTTGAGATTGCCCGCGCATTGGCCACAGACCCTGAGTTGCTGTTGCTGGACGAGCCCTTCGCCGGCCTAGGCTCTTCAGAAATTGAGGCGCTGTCTGGGTTGATTCGCAAACTGCACAGCGAACAAAAACTCACCATCCTGTTGATTGAACACAAACTGCGCGAGTTCATGCAATTGGTCTCACGCGTGGTGGCGATTGATTTTGGCGAAGTGATCGCTGAGGGCGTGCCCGCTGATATTGTCAACAACCCGCGCGTGATCGAGGCTTATATCGGCCGGCAAAACCCGCTGGAGCAGACCCCACATGCTTGACATACAAAACCTCAGTGCCGCTTACGGTAAAGCAACGGCTTTAGAAAACATTAGCTTGAATGTCATGCCGGGCGAATTGGTTGCAGTCTTGGGTCCCAACGGTGCAGGTAAGTCCACCTTGCTCAAAGCCATTTCGCGCTCTTTGTCATCTCAGGGCACGCTGACTTTTGAAGGGCGCTCCTTGCACAACGTGGCCACCGAAAACGTTGTGGGATTAGGCATTTGCCACTGTCCCGAAGGT
Source organism: Burkholderiales bacterium (assembly GCA_018969975.1). GTDB lineage: Bacteria > Pseudomonadota > Gammaproteobacteria > Burkholderiales > Burkholderiaceae_C > Limnohabitans. Next base: position 17,639 of record JAGWXI010000053.1, on the reverse strand, counting down.
CGCCGCCTATTCCCTGAGTTGACCGTAGCTAAAAACCTGCAACTTGGCGCTTACTTGCGCAATGACAAACAAGCGGTAGCCGACGATATGCAACGCGTGTTTGAGCTTTTTCCGATCCTGTCTGAGCGGGGTAGCCAGATTGTGAGCACCTTGTCGGGGGGCCAACAACAAATGGTGGCAATTGGACGCGCTTTGATGGGTGGACCCAAATTGCTGCTACTAGATGAGCCATCGGTCGGTATTGCGCACCGCTTGAAGATGGAAATTTTTGCTGCTATCCAACAAATTCGCAGTCGTGGTGTGGCGATTTTGATGGCGGAGCAAGATGCGCAATCCGCACTTCACATCGCCGATCGGGTTTATGTGCTCGAGCATGGCAATGTGGCGCAAACAGGGTTCGCCAAAGATTTGGCGCAAGACGATCGAATTCGTCGAATTTATTTGGGATTGGATTAGTTGCTTGCCATCAGATTAAGTTGCAAGCGCTCGCGTGCAATAACTTTGGCAATCGCGTCATTGGCCGCAACTTTGTGAACAAAGTCCCACAAGGCGGGAAAGTCTTGCGGACCGATGCCAGCGATCGTTCCCCAGCGCGCCAAAGTCAGGGCATAAGCGTCCAAAGCGCCGATATGGGCGCCACCCAACCAAGGATGTCCCGCTAGCGTGGCTTGCGCCACCAAGCTCTGTAACTCGCCCAAGAGCCCTTTATAAGCTTTTGTCGCGTTGGCCTTGATATCGGCTTGCACGGCTGAATCGGGACTGAACTTTTGCGGCATGAACACATGGGTGAATGTAGGGTGGACGCTGTTGTTCATCCAGGCCAAGGTCTCCAGTGCTTTAGCGCGGGCGATGCCAGAGGCTGGCAGAAAACCGCATTGCGGGAATTTCTCATCCAGGTAGAGCGTGATTGCCACGATTTGGGTAACGGCTTGGTCGCCATCGACCAAAACAGGTACTTGACCTCGCGGGTTGATGGCTTGGTAGGCGTCCTCGTATTGTTCGCCTTTGTGCAACTTGACCATTTTGGGTTCGTACGATGCGCCACAGAGTTCGAGCAGGCAATGCGGCACAAAAGAACAAGCGCCAGGAGCGAAATAGAGTTGGAGAGACATGTTATTTCCTTACTTTGATTCTTGCGATGCGCTATCTTGGATGGTCAAGGCCTGGGGTTGAATTTGCTCACTTAACCTATGGGGCTCTTGCACGAGCTTGGGCCCCATGCCCACTTCGCGCAGAAAGCCCTGGCTCCATAACCAAAAAACAAGATTGGCAAGTAAGAGCAAAAGGGCCAGATTACGCCAGGCGCTTTTTGAGCTCATGGGGACTCCTCTATGGATGGGCGAACACGCACTTCTGCGCTATGGATCAACTGGTTGCCTTGCGGTGTCTCCACACGCAACACGCCCGTATTGTCTACGCCCCGCGCAATGCCTTGGCGGCCATCGCTCAAAGTGACAGGCCTGTCACGCAATACGTCTCGTTGCTCAAAAGCCATCTGCAATGGCGCAAAACCTTTTGCTTCAAAAGCCAATGCCGTTGCGAGCAAGGGGTAAGCAATGCGGGCCAGGGTCTGAGGTGCTGACGCTGAATTTAAGATTTCGCGCAGTCCTATCGCTGGAATGGATAAGTCTTGTACGCTTGGCTTGGAAATGTTGATTCCAACGCCGATCACGCAATAGCGGTCTTGCTTTTGCGTAACTGCGGTTTCAATCAAGATGCCGGCTAATTTAGCCCACTGATTTGACTTGTCATGCACCCAGATATCGTTTGGCCACTTCAATTGAAGACCCAAGGACCCTTGTGGATCTAAGCTTTCCACAACAGAAAGTCCTACCGCCAAAGAAAGCCCGGACCAGTCGGCGGGATGCAACATGAGCCCTAGAGAGAAAGTCAAGGCGTCGCCTGCTTGCGCATGCCATTGGCGGCCCAAACGGCCACGCCCAGCAGTCTGCGATTGGGCGACCAGCAATACGGGATCGGTTTGCCCGGAACGGGCACGGCGCATCAGTTCGGAGTTGGTGGAGTCCACCTCTTTCAAAACCTCTACCGTCAAAGCGGGCAGGAGGGGCACACAGGATTGCCAAATGTCTTCTGCAGGCCAGATCATGGTGTTTGGTTAACAGTCAACGCTTGTCGATGTTTGTCGCTACTTTTGCTTCCAAGCCTAGTGCTTGCGCTTTTTCTTCTTGTCTTTGCCAAGCTTTTCTTTCCCAGGCTTGACAGAAGAAGAAGACAACAAAGTGCCACGGCACTTCTTGGCGCCACACCAACAGGGGTATTCGGCCTTGAGTTCTTCGGTCATGGGGGCGTCGATCACCAAGCCGTAGTCGTAGCTCAGTTCTTCGCCCGCCAGAATATTGCGGCGCGCGGTAATAAAGATACGCCCGTCGCGCTCATCGGGTTCGCAATTGGGTTTGCAGGAATGGTTGATCCAGCGCGACGAGTTGCCTCCGTAAAGCGCGTCAATCACATGCTTGTCGTCGATATGGAAGTAAAACGTGTGGTTGGGGTCTGTGGGGTCATGCGGATGGCGGCGTAGCGCTTCTTTCCAAGTGATGATCTCGCCCACATACTCAATGATGGTCTCGCCCTGCGCAAAGTCCGTGAGCGCGAAGACCCCCTTACCATGCACGCCTGAACGTCGGGTTTGGATTCGTCGGCCCGAGATCGGCGGAAGGGATTTTTTTGGCACTGGGATTTTTCTGTTAACTTAAATACGTACGCATGTGCGTGCGCGCGTGCGCACGCGCGAGAGGCGCATTGTAGTGGTCTGTTTTCTAAGGAAGTCAAAATGAGTAAAACCCTGGTGATTGCCGAAAAGCCCTCGGTTGCGCAAGACATCGTGCGCGCACTCACCCCTGTGGCGGGCAAGTTTGAAAAGCACGATGACCATTTTGAGAACGATTCCTACGTTGTCTCAAGTGCCGTCGGCCATTTGGTGGAAATCCAAGCGCCTGAAGAGTTTGATGTCAAACGCGGCAAATGGAGCTTTGCGCATTTGCCGGTCATCCCACCCTACTTCGACCTCAAGCCGGTTGAAAAAACCAAGAGCCGTCTAAACGCCGTGGTCAAACTCGCCAAGCGCAAAGACGTCAGCGCCTTGATCAACGCCTGCGACGCGGGGCGTGAGGGTGAGCTGATCTTTCGTTTGATCGAGCAATACGCTGGTGGCAAAAAGGCCTTGGACAAGCCCGTCAAGCGCCTTTGGCTGCAATCAATGACGCTAGACGCCATCCGCAACGGCTTTGACAGCCTGCGCACGCAACAACAAATGCAAGGGCTGGCCGACGCGGCGCGCAGCCGCTCAGAAGCTGACTGGCTGGTCGGTATCAATGGCACCCGGGCTTTAACCGCGTTTAACTCCCGCGAAGGAGGTTTCTTCTTGACGACAGTGGGTCGCGTGCAAACGCCCACCTTGAGCGTGGTGGTCGAACGCGAAGAGCAAATCCGCAAATTTGTCAGCCGCGATTTCTGGGAAATCCATGCCGAGTTCGCGGCAGCCGCAGGCACCTACCCGGCCAAATGGTTTAACCCACAGCACAAAAAAGACGCCGAAGACAAAGAGAAAAAAGAAGACCGCGTTTGGAGTTTGGAAGAAGCGCAAGCCGTGGCTGACGCGGTGCGCGGCAAAGCCGCCAAGGTCACCGAAGAAAGCAAGCCCCGCAGCGAAAGCAGCAAAGCCTTGTTTGACCTGACCACTTTGCAAAAAGAAGCCAACAGCCGCTTTGGCTTCTCGGCCAAAACCACCTTAGCCCTCGCACAAAGCTTGTACGAGCGACACAAAGCGCTGACCTATCCGCGTACCGATTCGCAGCATTTGCCAGAAGACTATTTGCAAACCGTCAAAGACACGATGGAGATGCTGGCTAAAAGCCCGATGAAGCATTTGGCACCCTTCGCCAAAACCGCTATCGACCAGGGCTACATCAAGCCTAGCCCCAAAGTGTTTAACAACGCCAAGGTCAGCGACCACTTTGCCATCATCCCGACGTTGCAAGCACCTAGCGGCCTCTCAGACGCAGAACAAAAGCTCTACGACTTTGTGGTGCGCCGTTTTATGGCGGTGTTTTATCCACCGGCTAAATATATGGACACCACACGCGTGAGCCAAGTGGGCGACAACCATTTCAAATCTAGCGGCAAGGTTTTGGTTGAACCAGGCTGGCAAGCGATTTACGGCAAAGAAGTAGACGAAGAAGAGGACAAAGAGTCAGGCAAAGTGTTGGTCAAGGTCAATGCGGGAGAAACGCCTAAGGCCGAAACCGCCGAACCCAAAGGCCTCAAAACCAAACCACCAGCGCGCTACACCGAGGCCACGTTATTGACCGCCATGCAAACCGCTGGCAAAAACGTGGAAGACGACGACCAGCGCGAAGCCATGCAAGACAAAGGCTTAGGAACGCCAGCGACGCGCGCGGCCATCATCGAAGGCCTGCTCAACGAAAAGTACATCCTTCGTGAAATTCGCGAATTGGTTCCCACCGCCAAAGCATTTCAGCTGTTCACCTTGCTACGCGGTCTGGGCGTGGAAGAGCTCTCCAAGCCCGAGCTCACCGGCGGCTGGGAACACAAACTCGCCTTGATGGAGCATGGTGGTTTAAGCCGCGAAGCGTTTATGCGCGAAATCGCGGAGATGACGGAGCACATCGTCAAAAAGGCCAAAGAGTTTGACCGTGACACGATTCCAGGCGACTACACCACCTTGAAAATTGCTTGCCCCACATGTGGCGGCGTGGTGAGGGAGAACTACCGCCGTTATGGCTGTATCGGAAAAGACGCTTTGGCCGGCGACGGCGCAACCGGCTGTGGCTTCTCCATCAGCAAAATTCCTGGCGGCCGCACTTTCGAGGCTGCAGAAGTGGAGCAGCTAATTGAGAATAAACAAATTGGACCCTTAGAAGGCTTCCGCTCCAAGGCGGGCTGGCCTTTCACAGCAGAGATCGCTCTCAAGTTCAGCGAAGATGAAAAGAACTGGAAACTGGAGTTCGATTTCGGCGAAGACAAAAATGCAGACTCCGGCGAAATTGTGGAGTTCGCTAACGCCACGAGTTTGGGCAACTGCCCCAAGTGCTCTAGCCCCGTCTACGACCATGGCAGCAACTATGTGTGCAGCAAGACGGTACCAACACACGCGCAGCCCACACCCAGTTGCGATTTCAAGAGCGGCAAAATTATTCTGCAGCAAAGCGTGGCGCCTGAGCAAATGACCAAGCTCTTGACCGAAGGAAAAACCGACTTGCTCGACAAGTTCGTGTCGATGCGCACGCGCCGTCCTTTCAAAGCATTTTTGCAATGGGACGCCGAGGCTGGCAAAGTGAATTTTGCTTTTGAGCCACGCGTGAGCAAATACCCAGCGCGTGCTGGCAAAACGCCCACAACCAATGCGTTGATCAAAGCGGCAGGCAAGAAAGTGCCGGCCAAATCTACCAAGGCGGCTAAAGCCAAAGCCGAAAAAATGGCCAAGCCCAAAGCGCCACGCAAAGTAACTGCAGGCTTTTTGCCCAGCAACGAGCTCGCAGCGGTCATTGGCGCAGAAGCCGTAGCACGTACGGAAGTCATTAAAAGAATCTGGGACTACATCAAAGCCAATGGCTTACAAGACGCCACCAACAAACGCGCTATCAATGCTGACGCCAAACTCAAACCTGTTTTTGGTAAAGACCAAGTCACCATGTTTGAATTGGCGGGAATCGCTGGCAAGCATTTGCGTCCTGTTGGTGAATAAAAGTCCCCTATGCAACAGACTACGACACCCATGCTCGCCACTGCGCAAACCATGCACTTTGCCAACGCCCTTGGTTTGCAAAGTGGCGCAAGCCTGCGCGACTACCACTTGGCCTATGAAACCTATGGCACGCTCAACGCAAGCAAGTCGAATGCGGTATTGATTTGCCACGCACTCAATGCATCGCACCATGTGGCGGGTGTATATGCGGGCCAAGATAAAAGCGAAGGCTGGTGGGACAACATGATTGGCCCAGGCAAACCGGTCGATACCAACCATTTCTTTGTGATCGGTGTGAACAACCTAGGTTCTTGCTTTGGATCTACTGGGCCGATGCATATCCATCCTGATACAGGCAAGGTATATGGCGCAGATTTCCCAGTTGTTACTGTCGAAGACTGGGTCAATGCGCAAGCCCTGTTGCTCGATGCATTGGGTATTGACCAACTCGCCGCGGTGATGGGCGGCAGTTTAGGTGGCATGCAGGCCTTGAGCTGGACGTTGCAACATCCGGATCGTGTGCGCCATGCTGTAGTAGTTGCCAGCGCGCCTAACTTAACCGCAGAGAACATTGCATTCAATGAAGTCGCGCGTCGTGCGATCGTGACCGACCCCGATTTTCATGATGGGCATTTTTATGCGCATGACGTGATTCCCAAGCGCGGTTTGCGCATCGCACGCATGGTGGGACACATCACGTATCTGAGCGACGATGTGATGAACGAAAAATTTGGCCGTCAACTCCGCGAAGCAGTAGTAGGTAGCGACACAGGCTATCGTTACTCGACACAAGATGTGGAGTTTCAAATCGAGAGCTATCTGCGCTACCAAGGCGACAAGTTCAGCGAGTATTTTGATGCCAATACCTATTTGCTCATTACCCGCGCGCTCGATTACTTTGACCCTGCCCGCCGTTTTGGTGGCGATTTATCGAAAGCTTTTGCCGCGATTCGCGCAAAGTTCTTATTGGTGAGTTTCACAACCGATTGGCGATTCTCTCCAGCACGCAGTCGAGAAATGGTGCGTGCCTTGCTCGACAACCAGCGCGATGTGAGTTATGCAGAGATCGATGCACCACATGGACACGATGCTTTTTTGTTGGACGATCCTCGCTATATGCAAGTGGTCCGATCTTATTTTGAGCGCATCGCAAGGCAAGACTCGCTGCAAGGAGCTATGGCATGACGCACAGCAACAATTTGGAAGCCTTGGCGCAACTAGTGCCTGCGGGAAGCCGGGTTCTCGACTTAGGCTGCGGTGATGGTGCCCTCTTGGACTATTTGCAAAAACACCATGGCTGCTCGGGTTATGGCGTAGAGCTTGCAGACTCCAATGTGCAAGCCTGCGTGCATCGCGGTGTCAATGTGCTGCAACTCAACCTCGACCAAGGTTTATCTTTGTTTGGGGACCAGTCGTTTGATGTTGTCTTGCAAATCGATACGCTACAACATTTACGCAACGCAGAAGTGATGTTGCGAGAAACAGCGCGAGTCGGTCGCATCGGCATCGTGGCCTTTCCTAATTTTGGTCATTGGCCTAATCGTTTAAGCGTGTTGCAAGGGCGTATGCCCGTAACACGACGACTACCTTACCAGTGGTACGACACGCCCAATATCCGCGTAGGCACGTTTGCTGACTTTGCAGCTTTAGCTGAAAAAAACAAACTGCATGTGTTGGATGCATTTGGTTTGCAAGAAGGTCAGCAAGTGCGCTGGTTTCCTAATTTACTGGCCGGTACTGCTGTCTTTAAATTTGAAGGCTAGGCGCTATTGACGAGGTAAGCCAAAGCCGCCAGAGCAGCCGTTTCCGCGCGCAGCACGCGTTTGCCTAAATTCAATGCGGCAAAGCCCTTGGCTCTGGCTAACGCATCTTCTTCGTCGGTCAAGCCGCCTTCAGGGCCATTGAGCAACAGCCACGATGTGCTCTGATGTTGTGGTGACCATTCGCTCAAGCTTTGCGTGCTGGGATGCAAAGACAAAACGGCGGCTTGTGTTGCGCTACGAGCATCTTTTGTATTTATTAGGTTGGCGACCCAATCGCCTTGAAGCCAAGTACTTAGGTTTTGCAGCGGCTCGATGCGTGGCAATGTATTTCTTCCACATTGCTCACAAGCGCTTATCGCCACCGCTTGCCAATGGGCTAGTTTTTTGTCAGCCCGTTCGCCTTGCAAGCGCAAAACGCTGTGTTGCGACATCAAGGGCGTGATGCGGTGCACGCCTAGCTCGGTAGCTTTTTCTACCAGCCAATCCATGCGGTCATTGGCGGGCATCACCACTGCTAAATAGACTTGGTGGTGCGCTTCTCGTTCAATAGCTTGGTGTGCGCCTATTACGACTTGCACATCTTGTCTGCCCATATGGTCAATAACAGCTTCAAACTCTCCGCCCGCACCATTGAACAACGTGATCGTTTGGCCCGGTTGCATACGCAACACTTGCACATGGCGCGCAGCAGTCGCGGACAACGCGATGCAAGCGCCTGTATGCAAGTCCTGCGGGCAATAAAAGCGTGGCATCTAGATAGAGGGCCTCATGGCTTAACGCCTAATGGAGCGGAAGGGCGCGGAAGGGCGCGGATACGCCAAGCTCATTTCGGGATGCGTGCCTTCTAAGGTGTCGATCAAACGTAGCAAGGGCGTAAGTTCTGCATAGCGGCTGGCCGTATGTCTGATGTATTGAATAAAGCGTGGTGTATCCGCCAAATATTTGTCTTTGCCGTCGCGCAAAGTGAGTCGCGCAAATATTCCTGCAACTTTGAGATGTCGTTGCAAACCCATCCATTCCACGGCTCGCCAAAATGCGCCAAAGTCTTGCGACCATCCATCAAAATCCATCAGCCCTAATTTGCGCGCACGCTCCCAATAACGGATGGTAATTTCCAAAACAAAATCTTCTTCCCAAGTTAAAAATGCGTCACGCATCAAACTCGCAATGTCATAGGTGATGGGCCCGTAGACAGCATCTTGAAAATCCAAAACACCTACACGCAATTCGTTGGTGTTCTGTGGCACTACTAAGTTGCGTGGCATAAAGTCGCGGTGCACCCATACTTTGGGGCTGGCTAAATTGCGCACAACGATCAAACCAAATATTTTCTCCAACGCTTGTTTTTGAGCGTCGCTGAGTTGCAGTTGATGATGCTCGGCGACATACCAATCTGGAAACAAATGCAGCTCGCGTTGTAACAAGGTTTCGTCATAGAAAGGTAATGTGTGCTCTTGCTGACTTTGTTGCAACAGCAATAAAGCATCTACCGCGCGCAGATACAAGCCTATGTTTGCTTGCGGCTTGGCTTTGTCGATGAGATCCATCATCGTGTTTTGGCCCAAGTCATCTAACAAGATAAAGCCGTTTGGCACATCCCATTGCAATATTTTGGGCACTAACAGGCCACTAGCGGCCATTAATTTAGCAATTCGAACAAACGGTTCGCAGTTTTCCTTGTCGGGTGGTGCGTCCATGATGATGAAGCTGGCCTGATTGTCCTTGGCAGTTTCACTATCGACCCGAAAGTAGCGTCTAAAACTAGCGTCTGCAGAAGCAGGTCGCACAGACTGGGGTTTTAATCCAAATAGCGCAGCTTGTTGTTCAAGCCATTGATGAAATAGTGCCTCGCGATTTGCATCGTTCCATTCGATATTGGCCGACTGAGGATTATTGGAAGGGCTCATGGATAATCTAAATTCTACAAACGACCCAATGCGCAACTAATTTGTTGCATGAGTTCGCGTTCAGGGGTTTGAAAGGTTTTTTTCGTTGTTGATGTTGCTGTCAGATTTTTACCGCCCATTTTGCCTTTTGTACGTGGCCTTTTATGGGGTCAAGTGTGCTTTGGTGCGTTTGGCACCCTACTTGACACTTGGCTTGTGTCTGCACAGTGTGTTTTTTGTGCATTCGCTACATGCGCAAACTGTGACGGGGCCGCCTATGGTGCTCAAACCCAGCAGTTTGCTGCAAGAAACTATCAGCGGGTCTGTGCGCAAAGAGTTGCCCACCTATCTTCAAAGCGACCGTATTTCTGGTGAAACAAATCTGCAAATTTTTCTTGACGGGCAGACGGTCATTCGCCGTGGTGATGTGTTGATAAAAGCAGACCAAATTGACTACGACCAGGTGTTGGATTTGGCTAAGGCTAGGGGTAATGTGTTTATCAATGCTGCTGGGAACACCTACCAAGGCACTGCGATCGAGGTTCAATTAGATGCATTTGAAGGTTTTTTTACGCAACCTGAGTTTTTTATTAACCGCAACAAAATGCGCGGTAAAGGAGAGCGCATCGATTTCATCGACCCTGGTAATTTTGTTCTTCACAAAGGCGAGATGACTACCTGCAAACGCAAACCAGGCCCTAATTGGATGCCAGACTGGTTTTTTAAAGCCGAAAAGATTTCTTTTGACACCGAGCACAATTTAGGCAATGCCCAAGGCGCGAGTTTGCGCTTTAAAAATGTTCCGGTGATGCCCTTGCCGGCAATTGATTTTGCCCTCAACTCAGCCCGCAAGTCTGGCCTATTGCCTCCTACTGTTGGCGTTGACTCTGCCGGTGGACTGGAGTTTATTCAGCCTTACTACTGGAATTTGGCACCTAACCGCGATATGACTTTCACGCCAACGATTTGGACTAGTCGTGGCGTACGTTTGCTAACCGAGTTTCGCTACCTAGAGGCGATTACGCCCCAGCCCCCCTTTCAAGGCGTGATGCGTTTTGATTACATGGCTAATGACAACTTGCGTGATTCCCGTCGGTGGGCATTCCAAACGTCGCATAACGGCATGCCTTATCCAGCGTTTGCTGGTGGCGCATTGGGCTTGAGTTACAACATCAACCGCGTGAGCGACGATAACTACTGGAAAGATTTCACCAGTACTGACAGCCTAGGTGTAACGCGCTTGCTGTCAAACGATATGAACGTAAGTTGGGGCAAGGGTTTTTTTACCTCTAATGTTGCCGTACAAAAGTGGCAAACCTTACAAGACTTAGCCAGCACCAGCAACTATATTTCTCCGCCTTTTGACCGCGCACCACAAATGAATGTCAAGTACTCGCGCGCCAACATCAGTGGATTTGATTTCATGCTCGACGGGCAGTTCAGCCGTTTTGAAACAGTTCGTTTGAACAACTGCTTGACCAACTACCTCAACTGCAATGCCCAGCGTGCAGTTGGCCAGGCGCAAGTTAGCCGCCCCTTTGTCTCTCCTTTTGGTTATTTCACTCCCAAGTTCATCATGAACAGCCGTAGTTACCAGTTTGATGACGCATTGAGCACCAGCGGTCAAACATCTGCCAGTGTCAGTGTTCCTACATTCAGCCTTGACTCTGGGGTCGTATTTGAGCGCAGCAGTCAATTTTTGGGGCGCGCATGGACGCAGACTTTTGAACCACGGGCCTTCTACGTCTATAGCCCTTATCGCTCGCAAAATTTCTTACCCAACTATGACTCAGGCGCGAACGCCTATAACTTCGCCAGCATCTTTAGCGAAAATGTTTTTGGCGGGTACGACCGCATCGCTGATAGCAACCTAGTAACGGTCGGCGCTACATCACGCTTTATTGACCCCAATACTGGTGCCGAGGGTGCGCGACTAGGGCTTGCACAGCGCCTCCGCGTGAAGGAACAACTGGTGACACTGCCCGGTGAATCAGCTGCAAAGGCTGGTTTGAGTGACGTTTTAGGTGGTGCAACGCTCAATCTCAGTCCCAAGTGGGCGCTTGACTCCACAATGCAATACAACCCTGACTCTGGTCATTTTTTAAGCCAAGCCTTGGGCGGACGTTATACGCCCGGTTCTTATCGCGTTGTCAGTGCGTCTTTTCGCAATCAGACAAACACAAGTGGTGTGCCCCAGTCACGATTCGTCAATGTTGGCTGGCAATGGCCCATCAGTGATGCTTGGAAGTTGAAGGACGAAGATCTAGGCGAAGGGCGTGGCTTGGGCGAGGGACGCTGGTACACCGTTGCGCGAATGAACATGGATACTTTACGCAACCAGATGGTTGAATCTGTCATTGGCTTTGAATACGACGGTGGTTGTTGGTTAGGCCGCGTAGTCAAAGAGCGCTTTCAAATTGCGGAGAATTTAGCCCGTCAAAAATTGCTGTTTCAATTAGAGTTTGTAGGTTTTTCTCGAGTCGGAACCAATGCCCTTGGCTCGATCCGCAACAATGTCCCGCGCTACCAACATTTGCGCTTACCTGCAACCACCCCTAACCGTTTTGGTAATTACGATTGATGCATATGTTTTTGAAGACTTTTAGTAGTGCCAACTTTGCATTAAGCTTCTTTTTATTTGTAGGCCTTGGCTTTCATGATGCTACTTGGTCGCAGCTAAGGATAAATAATCCTGGCGCGAAACCACTCAACCCTCCAAGTTCTAGCTCAGGCACGGGGTTGGTAAACCCAGTCAATACCTCTACGAGCACGCCGCGTGATTTCATTGTGGCTGTTGTCGATTCTGTCCCGATTACTAATCACGATGTCAATGTTCGTCTTGAACTACAACGTACCCAAGCCGCGCAACAAGGACGGGCGATTTTAAAAAGCGATGTGACATTGCGCGATGTTTTAGAAAAACTTATTACTGAAAAAGCACTGCTCCAAAATGCCACAGCATCTGGTATCGTGATCGACGAAGAAGCCCTCGACCTTGCTGAGCAACGACTAGCCGCACAAAATCAAACTTCGCTGGAGGCTATGCGGGCCAAAACTATAGCTACTGGCTCTAGTGTTGAAAAGGCAAGAAAAGACCTTCAGGAACAATTGCTATTGCAGCGCTTTGTAGAGCGCAATGTACCTGGCCGTATTCGTATTACCGATCTAGAAATCGACAATGCCATCAAGGCGCGTGATTCGGCAAGCGTAACTACCGCTGCTGAGTTGGAGCTTGCACATATTTTTATTTCTGTTCCCGAAAATATCGGGGAAGCACGCGTAGCCGAATTGCGCACTAAGGCGCAAGCGACTCTTGAACGCGTTCTTCGTGGCGGTAACTTTGGTGTTATTGCTAAAGAAGTGTCGCAAGGTCCAGAGAAAGAAAACAACGGCTTGATGGGTGTGCGTCCCGCCGAGCGTTATCCCAGTTTGTTTATGGAAGCAGTTGCTAGCTTACGTGTTGGTGAAGTTGCACCGCTCGTGCAATCAGGCGCTGGTTTTCATATTCTGAAGTTGGTGAGTAAGCGCACAGTTACCAATGCCACTATTACTGAGACGCGCGCGCGCCACATATTGTTGCGCCCTGGAGGACAGCTGAGCCAAACCGCAGCGCGTGCGCAACTTGCCACTTTCAAACTACAAATTGAATCAGGTCGAGCTGACTTTGCCCAATTGGCCCAGCAACATTCCCAAGATGCTAGTGCTGCTGGCGGTGGAGACTTGGGTTGGGTAGCGCCAGGTATGTTTGTCCCTGAGTTTGAAGATGTGATGAATAAACTCCAACCCGGTCAAATTGCCGACCCCTTGGTATCGCGGTTTGGTGTGCATTTGGTGCAAGTGCTAGCGCGCCGTGAAGCCCCCATCACCGAACGCGAATTGCGCGACTTGGTACGCAACAGTTTGCGTGAGAAAAAGTACGACGAAACTTACCAACTATGGGCGCAAGAGGTTCGAGGCCGCGCCTATGTTGAATACCGCGACCCGCCCATCTGAATCTCTATCGTGAAGCACCATGCGCGCAAGCGATTCGGTCAGCACTTTTTAACTGACACCTTTGTTATTGCGCAAATTGTCTCGGCCATAGCACCCGCATCGGGGGATCACATGGTCGAAATTGGCCCTGGTTTGGCTGCATTGACGCAGCCCTTGGTTGAACGTTTGGGCAAACTCACCGTTATAGAGCTCGATCGTGATTTGGTGCAACGTCTTCAATCCCACCCCCAACTCCACGTGATTGCTTCGGACGTTTTGCGGGTTGACTTCACCGAACTTGCAATCGCATTGCAAGCACCCCAATTGCGCGTGGTTGGTAACCTGCCCTACAACATCTCCACCCCCATCTTGTTCCATTTACTCAGTCATGTAGACGCAGTACAAGACCAGCACTTTATGCTGCAAAAAGAAGTCGTTGACCGCATGGTGGCGCAACCTTGCACCAGCGATTACAGCCGATTGAGTGTGATGCTGCAGTGGCGCTACGCGATGGAGAACGTTTTGCTGGTGCCGCCTGAGGCATTTGATCCGCCTCCGCGGGTTGATAGCGCAATTGTGCGCATGTTGCCTTTAGCTCAGCCACCCGTCTTGGATGTCCAGATGCTTGAGACTTTGGTACAAATAGCGTTTAGCCAAAGACGCAAACTCTTGCGCCACACCTTGGGCCGATGGCTTGCGGAAAAAAAATTCGGCGGTGAATTTGATGTTCACCGCCGAGCAGAAGAGGTTCCTGTCGCTGAATATGTAGCGCTAGTACAAGCGCTGGCTGCATAGCGCAGTTAAGCTGCTGTGAGCCAGTAGCCTGCATTGAAGGGGCTACTCATGCGAAGTGCCATTGGAGAGACATCAACGAGTTTGTCTGTTGGCATTTTTTCGCCGTCTTCCAAAATGGCAACGCCGTCTGCATCGAGGGCAGCGCCCGCTTTTTCAGCAGATGGTGCACGAGCGACCGAGAAAGAGTAGAAGCACCGGAATGGCACTTTGCGGTCAGCCCAATAGTCTGACGCTTCGCGAAAGATATCTAAAAGCTGCTCACGCGCTTCTTTGTCAAATTTGGCATGCGCCGGTATGTGCTCTAAAACCACTAAAAAACCTGGCTGAGGACCTGATTTATAGAGAGGATCCGTCATGCCGTCATACAAAGCGTCGAAGTTCTTGCTGGTTTGAGCAGGAAACGTGAACTCCTTAGCAATCAAATCCAAGATATCTTGTTTGCTTTGGGTTTGCGCCAAATTGGCATATAAAAAATGGTGTCCCAAAACTTGGGCAGATTGCTGCAGATCTTGCACACGAAATGCACGAATAGATTGAACAATATTAGTTTTAACAGTACGCAGTGGCATGTCCATCGCCGATTCTTTAGGGGTTAATTCTCAACAAAATTAGTAGTTGCGATAAAGCAACGACTTCGAAAAAGAGTTTCACGGGTAAACCCGAAACACAATCCGTAATTGTGCGGGAACACCCCCTAAAAAGCAAGCCAAAAAGTAATAACGCACCCTCAAAGAAGGCCTAATTAAGAATAAAGAATTCTTTTCTCAGGGCCAATAGCAAGTCCCACAAGGGCGGTTATTAAATACGACATTCAAAAGCTCAGCGAACAGCACTGGCGTCGGCCACTGTCAAAGCAGTCATGTTCACAATGCGCCGTACCGTAGCACTAGCCGTCAAAATATGCACCGGCTTTGCCGCGCCTAGCAAAACGGGGCCGATGGCAATATTGCCACCAGCCGCCGTTTTGAGCAGGTTGTAGGCAATATTGGCCGAGTCCAAATTTGGCAACACCAATAAATTGGCGTCGCCAATCAAAGTTGCATCTGGAATTTGCCGGGCGCGTTCAGTGCCGTCTAAGGCAACATCTCCATGCATTTCGCCATCGACTTCGAGCCAAGGCGCTTTTTGCTGAAGTAGCGCCAATGTGGTGCGCATTTTGATGGCAGAAGCCTGTTGGCTGTTTCCAAAATTAGAGTGCGACAACAACGCAACTTTGGGCTGCAAACCAAACCGTTTCATCTCTTCGGCAGCCATGATGGTGATTTCACATAATTGTTCAGCTGTAGGGTCGTAATTGATATGCGTATCGACCAGAAACACTTGGCGATCGGGCAACAACAAACCATTCATACAAGCATAGGTACTCACTCCTTTGCGATTGCCAATGACTTGGTTGACATAATTTAGATGCACATCTGGCGTGCTCCAAGTGCCGCATATCAAACCATCGACTTCGCCTTTGTGCAACATCATGGTGCCGATCAAAGACAGACGCCGACGCATATCTATCTTGGCGAGCTGTTGGGTTACCCCTTTGCGCGCCATTAAATGCCAGTAGGTCTGCCAAAAGTCACGGTAGCGGTGGTCTTGCTCGACGTTGACCACTTGGTAGTCTTTGCCTTCTTCCAAGCGCAAACCAAACTTTTCTATGCGCTGCGCAATGATGGCGGGGCGACCAATCAAAGTAGGGCTGGCTAAACCTTCGTCGACCACAATTTGCACTGCCCGTAAAACGCGTTCTTCCTCACCTTCTGCGAAACACACACGCTTTTTGGTAGCGATTTTGGCGGCTGCGTAAATTGGTTTCATGATAGAGCCAGAGGCGTAAACAAAGCTTTGCAGCTTCTCTACATACGCCTCCATATCGAGAATGGGTCTGCGTGCAACGCCACTATCCGCCGCAGCTTTTGCCACAGCTGGCGCAATTTTTATCATCAGTCGGGGGTCAAACGGTTTGGGAATTAGGTATTGCGGGCCAAAGACCAATTTCTCACCGGCGTAAGCTGCTGCAACGACTTCACTTTGTTCGGCTTGGGCTAATTCCGCGATGGCGTAGACCGAGGCAATTTCCATCTCGTCGGTGATAGTGGATGCGCCAGCATCCAATGCGCCCCGAAAAATATAGGGAAAGCACAAAACGTTGTTGACTTGGTTGTGGTAGTCGCTACGCCCAGTTGCGATGATGGCGTCCGCGCGAACCGACAAGACCTCTTCTGGCAAGATTTCTGGCGTGGGGTTGGCCAAAGCCAAAATTAAAGGGCTAGAAGACATCTTTTTAACCATGGCTGGCTTGAGAACACCGCCAGCTGAGAGCCCCAGAAATATGTCTGCGCCTTCGATCACATCATCTAAAGTGCGCGCTGATGTTTTTTGGGCAAACTGGGCCTTGTCGTCATCCATCAGCTCGGTACGTCCTTCATAGACCACGCCCGCCAAGTCGGTGACAAAAATATTGCGCTTTGGAACCCCCATTTTGACCAGCAATCCCAGACACGCCAAGGCCGCAGCACCGGCACCCGAGGTCACTAGTTTGACATTTTTCATGTCTTTGCCTGCCACTTTTATGCCGTTCAATATGGCGGCGCCAACCACTATTGCTGTTCCGTGTTGGTCATCGTGAAAGACGGGAATCTTCATGCGCTCACGTAATTTGCGCTCAACATAAAAACAATCCGGGGCTTTGATATCTTCTAAGTTGATGCCGCCAAATGTGGGCTCTAAGGAAGCAATGATGTCGACGAGTTTGTCGAGGTTTTTTTCATCCACCTCCAAATCAAAAACATCAATACCCGCAAATTTTTTGAACAAAACCCCTTTGCCTTCCATCACTGGTTTAGATGCCAGCGGGCCAATATCTCCAAGCCCGAGCACAGCTGTGCCGTTGGTGATGACAGCAACCAAATTGCCCTTGCTTGTGTATTTGTATGCACTGTCGGGGTCTTTGACGATTTCTTCACAAGGCGCAGCCACGCCCGGTGTGTAAGCCAGCGCCAAGTCATGCTGGTTGACCAATTGCTTGGTTGCTTGTATGGCAACTTTTCCAGGAGAGGGTAGTTCGTGGTATTCGAGTGCGGCGCGTCTTAACTCGGCGCGAGCCTCAGGGCTGTTGTGGGTAGGGGTGGGGCTCATGGGGTTCTCCAAAGATAGCAAAGGGCAGGTGCTTGTCTCTAGCAACTGCCCGCGGCTTGATTTTTGGATTTTATGCTTCTTATTTGCGTTGCTAATACATATGCGTTTGCATGGTTATTTGCAGTCGTACGCTAGAACTAGTAGCGGGTACGCGCTAGGGCTCCTACAGCCGCTTCGCGTCAGAAAGTCGCCTACGCACGCACCCGCTACTAGTTCTAGCTAGGTTTTTGTTTTTAAGCGCGCATAAGTGCTTCAATTTCAGAAGCAATGACGGGCACGCCACGGGATATGAGTTCACAGCCGTTAGCAGTAACGATGGCATCGTCTTCAATGCGAATACCCATATTCCAAAACTTCTCTGGCACATCT
>JAGWXI010000052.1 GCA_018969975.1 Burkholderiales bacterium | reverse complement strand
GCAAAAAATGGTGCCCATGTAGTTCACATACCAAAGTGCAATGCTGCCTCAGGTAGATTAGCGCCAATTCACACGTTTAAAAAATCAGGCATTAATATTTGTTTAGCTACTGACACCCAACATGGAGACATGATCGAATTAATGCGATGGGCTTTAGCAACTGCTCGCATCCAAAATAATGGTGTAAGCGACGAATGGCAACCTCACCATGTATTTCACATGGCGACTATGGGGGGCGCAAAAGCCATAGGTATGGCTGAAGAAATTGGCTCACTAGTAATAGGTAAAAAAGCTGACTTAGTCGTTATTGACGCTACTCGCCCACATCTAAGGCCACATGTAAATCCATTAGGAACACTAGTTCATACCGGTCAAGGTAGTGATGTTTCTAGAGTGATGGTGAATGGGCAATGGGTCGTCATTGATGGACGTCCTACAAAGGTAGATCTAGAGGAAGTAACTTATGCAGCTGAAAAAGCAGCCAAAGAACTCTGGCTCGCTGAAGGTATTGAATATTAGATCTTTAAGCTTTAAGCCAGTGTTGTGGACTCTAGTAAATGGTCTAAATTGCGGTTGGAATGGAGTTGTTAACGATGTGATCGGTACAAACTGTAAATAGTGTCTTCAGGTTGTACCCTTTGAAATTGGTGGGCCCACCTGGACTCGAACCAGGGACCAAAGGATTATGAGTCCTCTGCTCTAACCAACTGAGCTATAGGCCCTAGTAGTGAATTCTACTTCTTAGATCAGGGAGCAAGAAAGACAGTTACACGCATTAGTTCAATAGCCCCTTTATACTGAAAAAATGAAATTTTCACCAAGAGTCAAAGGCCTACTCGCGGCCTTCGTGACTATCCTGATCTGGACCTCGTTCATTGTGATTGCCCGGGCATCAGTCTCACACCATTTATTGCCACTTGATATTGCTTTTTTACGCATCCTAGGTGCCGGCAGTGTCTTATTGCCATGGGCATGGTGGATGATGCGTCCCCAACGTCAAGCAGGGAAAAAAGTGGGATCTTTGTGGGGGTTGTCGCCTCTGCCTATACGCATCACCATCATCGGTGGATTATTTGGTAGTTTTATTTTCAGCATGCTTTCTTACTCGGCATTTTTTTATGCCCCAGCAGCACACGCCTCTGTTTTGATGCCCGGCAGCTTACCGCTATGGACCACCTTGATGGCTTGGCTTCTTCTGAGCCAATCCATTTCAAAAGTCAGGGCCGCTGGATTGGTATGTATTGTTTTAGGGGATTTGCTGGTGGGTGGATCGAGCTTACTCCAAGCTTTTGAAGGTGGCGAAGTTTGGAAAGGCGACTTGTTGTTTATGTGTGCTGCATGCTGCTGGTCGTTTTATACCGTGCTCGTTCGACGAGAGGGATTAGATGCGGTTCATGCCACCATGGCAGTAACTATTTTTTCATGTGTGACGTTTTTGCCGCTGTATGCAATTTTTGCTTGGCTACAGGTCTTACCTAGCCAATTAGATGCAGCACCATGGCAAGAGCTTTTATTTCAAGCCCTCTACCAGGGTATTGGCTCCGTTGTTATTTCAGGAATCTCGTTCAACATGATGGTGCGCCATTACGGCCCAGTTCGCAGCACCATGCTGACTGCGGTTGTTCCAGCACTTTCTGCTCTGTCTGCAGTTGTGCTGTTGAATGAACCGATGTATTGGAATTTGATCGCCGGTCTCGCACTCGTGACCTGCGGCATCTTGTTTGGCCTGCGAAAGTCTTCCTGAAATTATTTGTGGCTTAGTGCGTTGCTCACCAATTTAGAGGTGATGTCAACAATCTGAATCATTCTGTCGTATGCCATACGGGTTGGTCCAATTACGCCAAGTGTTCCGACCACCTGACCATCGATTTCGTAGGGAGCGCTAACGACGGAGAGTTCTTCCATTGGAACTATTTGGCTTTCACCGCCGATATATATCCGAACACCCTCGGCTTGGGCAGAAATATCTAACAACCTTACCAACTGGGCTTTTTGTTCAAATAAATCAAATGCGCGCCGTAATTGCCCCATATCACTGGAGAAATCGCTCACGGATAGTAAATTGCGTTCGCCGCTAATAACTACTTCATCTTGAGGTTGCGAAAGCGCCTCCGTACTGACCTGAACAGCGGCTTGCATCAAGGCCGCAATCTCACCACGCAACGATTCAACTTCTGCTAACAATTTCTCGCGCACTTGCTCTATCGCCATGCCGGCGAAGTGGTGGTTTAAATAATTCGATGCTTGGGTCAACTGCGCCGTGGTGTAGTCTGCCTCGGTGAATAAAACCCGGTTCTGGACATCTCCCTCAGGAGAAACCATGATGACCAGAAGCCTTCGTTCGGAGAGCCTCAAGAATTCGATGTGCCGAAATATTGAGCTGCGACGTGGCGCAATCACAACGCCAACGAAATGGGACAAGTCGGACAATAAATTTGCAGCATTGGCAATTACTTTTTGCGGCTGATCTGCTGCCAAACTTGGGGTATGCAATTGCTCTCTATCAGCTGTCAACATAGTGTCAACAAACAAGCGATATCCACGCGAAGTGGGCACACGCCCTGCAGAGGTATGGGGACTGGCAATGAGGCCCAGTACCTCCAAATCGGACATGACATTGCGAATGGTGGCAGGGGAGAGTTCTATGCCGCTTGCCCGGGCAAGCGTGCGCGATCCGACCGGTTGCCCGTCGGCTATGTAGCGTTCAACCAGCGCTTTTAAGAGCACTTTGGCACGTTCATCTAGCATGTTCATGGTGAAAGACAAATTTTAATGATGTAATTTAGGCATGAAATCCATATTCCGTCAGATCGCATTAATTGGCAAATACCACCTGCCCTTGGGTAGCGGGGCAAAACCATCTTCCAAGCAAGCGCTCGAGAGCATCGCACAATTTTTGCTCGATCAGGATTTGGATGTCATTTTTGAGCACGATACTGCTTCAAATACGGGTATCACCGGATATGCAGTGATGGATGTGGACGGCATCGGAAAGACTTGCGATTTGGCTTTGGTCGTTGGCGGAGACGGGACCATGCTGGGTTACGGTCGACATTTAGCGAAATACGATGTCCCACTTATTGGTATCAACCAAGGCCGGCTCGGTTTTATTACGGATATTCCAATACAAGGATTTGAGAACACCCTGGAACCCATGTTGTGTGGCGATTTTCAAGAAGAAAAACGCGCGCTCATGCACGCCAAAGTGTGGCGCGATGGCCACTGTGTGTTTGATGCACTTGCCATGAATGATGTAGTAGTCAACCGGGGAGCAACCTCAGGCATGGTGGAGATGCGTGTTGAAGTTGATGGCCGTTTTGTTGCTAACCAACGCGCAGACGGTTTAATCATCGCCACCTCTACGGGTAGTACGGCTTATTCACTCTCTGCTGGCGGTCCTCTTTTGCACCCATCGCTCAATGCTTGGGTGATGGCACCAATTGCACCCCACACACTTTCAAACCGACCTATTGTGTTGGCAGATACGGGTGAGATTGCTATTGACCTGATCTCGGGCCGGGACGCCAGCGCTAACTTTGACATGCAATCTTTAGCTGACTTGGTTTTGGGCGATCGCATTACTGTGACGCGCTCCAAATATTCTGTTCGTTTCTTACATCCCAGAGGTTGGAGTTACTTCGACACTTTGCGAGAAAAATTACACTGGAATGAGGGTGCGCAATGAGTTTGCGTCATATCGTTTTGCGTGATTTTGTGATTGTTCGCACGCTTGATCTGGATTTATCCAAAGGATTTACCGCTTTAACGGGCGAGACGGGTGCGGGTAAATCCATTCTGATCGATGCGGTCCAACTCGTGTTGGGGTCCCGTGCTGAGCCAGGTGTAATACGAGAAGGCGCTAACCGCGCTGAAATCAGCGCTGAGTTTGACATAAGCCCTGACGTCCTCTCTTGGTTACAAGAAGAAGGCTTTGACGATTTAGCTGCGCAAGAAGGCGTACTTTTGAAACGAACTATTGATCTGCAAGGCAAGAGTCGTGCATGGATTAATGGAAGTCCTGCAACAGCATCACAGTTGCGCGCTTTGGGCGATTTGTTACTAGATATTCATGGTCAACATGCTTGGCAAAGCCTCACCAGGCCTGATGCAGTGCGAGGGCTACTAGACGCTTATGCAGGACTTGATCTAAAAGAATTACGCAACGCTTGGACTTCATGGCGACTTGCAACACAAACCTTACATGACGCGCAACATGACCTAGCTAGCTTGAAAGACGAACAAGAGCGTCTAATCTGGCAAATTAGTGAAGTTGACAAACTCAACCCCACGCTCGAGGAATGGGATGAACTCAACAGCCAACATACACGTTTGTCACACGCGCAAGGGCTCATGGATGCCGCTCAAAGCGCTATACGGGCTTTAGAGGATGAAGATACAGGAGCTCTAACCCAACTCGCGAAAGCTCAAAATATTCTTCAAAATCAGGCCCATGTCGAAGCAAATTTCGTCGCTTGGATAGATGTTTTGGCCTCCAGCGTAGCGCAAGCCAGCGATGTGGCCCATTCCCTACAAACCTACCTCCGCCATACTGAATTGGATCCAGAGGGACTTCGTACTTTGGATGAGCGAATGGGTTTGTGGCTGTCATTGGCAAGACGCTTCAAACGCTCGCCACAAGAATTACCGAACCAATATTTAGAGTGGAAACAGCGATTACGCCAACTAGAAGCCTCGAGTGACGTGGAGGCCTTAGAGCGCGCGCAAGCTCAGGCATTTGCCCACTACACAGCAGAAGCACAAAAAATTTCAAAGGGACGTGCAAAGGCCGCACCGCGATTGGCTTCTTCAATCACACAGGCCATGCAAGGCTTAGGCATGCAGGGTGGTCGCTTTGAAGTCACCTTAGAAGCCAATGACCAACCCAGTGCAAGCGGATTAGAAAACGTTATTTTTTTGGTGGCGGGACATTCCGGCAGCACGCCTCGACCTGTTGCCAAAGTTGCTTCTGGCGGTGAGCTCTCGCGCATTGCTCTGGCTATTGCTGTCACCACCAGCGAATTAGGAAGTGCACAGACTTTGATTTTTGATGAGGTTGACTCTGGAGTGGGTGGCGCGGTAGCAGAAACCGTTGGACGTTTGATGCAACAACTCGGCAAAGACCGCCAAGTATTAGCAGTGACCCACTTGCCGCAAGTTGCAGCTTGCGCTGATCACCACGGCGTTGTTACCAAACATAGCGATGCACATGGTGTGGCAAGTAGCGTGACCTTGGTGAAAGACCAAGAGCGTATCAATGAGATCGCCCGCATGCTGGGGGGCGAAAAAATATCTGACACTACGCGCGCACATGCGCGCGAAATGCTGGAAGTGATTCACAGGAAAAGTAAGGTCAGCGCATGACGCTAGAGTTAGTCCTCATCACTGGCATGTCAGGCTCTGGAAAGTCTGTCGCATTACACGCACTAGAAGATGCCAGCTACTATTGTGTGGACAACTTGCCACCCGAATTGCTTCTACCTTTTATAGAGTTAGAACAACAAAAGCAAGCCGGTAAAGTCGCTATCGCCATGGATGTACGCAGCGCGCAATCATTGCCTTTGGTGCCAGCGCAGTTGGCCAAATTGCGCAGCAAGAATATCCATATTCGCATGCTTTTTTTAGATGCTACAACCGACACTTTGGTACGTCGCTTCTCTGAAACGCGCAGAATGCATCCCCTCTCGCGCCAAAACAACTACGGGGAGTCCTTGGACCGAGACCGTGATGTGATCGAAGCGATTGAAATGGAGCGCAGTTTGCTCAGTGCGTTGCGCGAAGAGTCGCACATTATTGATACCAGCTTACTTAGAAGCGCCAAATTGCAGGGCTACATCAAGTCATTGATTTCAGCTCCTGCCACCCAGTTGACTTTGATGTTTGAATCTTTTGCATTCAAACGTGGTATTCCAATGCATGCAGACTATGTATTTGATGTACGCATGCTGCCAAATCCTCATTACGAAGCCGCATTGAAAGATTTGACGGGTCAAGACCCACGTGTGGCTGATTGGCTCGCAAGCTATCCTGGCGTCAAGTCAATGGCAGAGCAAATAGCTGCGTTTTTAAATGCTTGGCTACCAGATCTCAGTAATGACCACCGTAGCTATGTCACAGTTGCAATAGGTTGTACGGGTGGCCAGCACCGGTCGGTGTATTTGGTGGAGTTGCTCAGCAAAACATTTGCCAGTGATTGGGTCACGCTTAAACGCCATCGGGAACTTGATACGAACTGATCAGTTTACGAATTGGCGCTGGCATTCCTAATGCAACAAGTGATGACTGGTCAAACCATCGCCCCTGACCCAACAGTGCTGGTTTATTTAAATCCAAAACAACGGGATGCATGTACAAGTCTTTGTGTGTCAATACATGTTTGAGAACTGGCATGTCTTGTAGTGTTGGCTTGCATTTTGTAGCTACAAAAGACGTCAAGAGTGCATGACTTTCAAAAACTGGCAAGCAATACAAACCTGCCCATATTCCTGTCTGCGGCCTTTGCTCCATCCAAACTGCTCCCTTTTTAGTTCGCGCAAAAAGCAACCACATTTGCTTGCTGGAGCGTTTTATTTTTTTTGTTTTGACTGGATAACGCTCTGGTTCGCCTTCACTAGCAGCTATACAGTTGCTTTTAAGAGGGCATTGCGTGCATTGTGGATTTTTCAAAGTACACAAAGTAGCGCCCAAATCCATCATGCCCTGGGTGTAGTACGGCATAGTTTGAGAAACATGCTGGGTAGGTAACAATTCCTGCGCTTGTTGCCATAATAATTTTTCATGACTGCTTATTGCTAAATCATGTCCAAAACCAAGATACCGAGTCAGCACACGCTTGACATTGGCATCCAAAATAGCGATGGGCTCTCCAAAACACAGCGATGCAATAGCCGCTGCAGTTGATCTGCCAATGCCTGGTAGGGTTTGAAGAGTCAACGCATCTCTAGGAAATTTACCGTTGTGCGAGTGCATGATTATTTGTGCGCTTTGATGCAAATTACGCGCACGGCTGTAGTAACCCAGCCCGCTCCATAAAGCCAATACTTCTTCTTGAGAAGCTTTTGCCAAGTCTTTTACCGTAGGAAAACGTTGTATGAACCGCGTAAAGTAGTCACGCACAGTCAGAACTTGGGTTTGCTGAAGCATGATTTCTGACAGCCATACAGCGTAGGGGTCTTGGGTGTTTTGCCAGGGTAAGTCGTGACGGCCGTGTTTTTTTTGCCAGGCAACAACGGCACTACCAAACTGCCAAGATGTTTTGCGCATAGTCAAGGCTTTTGGCACCTAGCGCAAAAATACGTGGCGCGTTGGCCTTGAACTATCCGTTTAATCAAACCACTGCACTTATTACATGGTTGCCCTGCGCGGTCATAGACATTAGCCTCCAGTTGGAAATATCCTGTTTGTCCATCTGCATTGGAGAAATCACGCAAGGTACTACCACCTTTTATCACTGCACGCGTCAATACGCTGACGATGGCACTGCGCAGTTTTTCAGCTCTTGCACGGCTTATTCGGTTAGAGCGTACCGTTGGTCGAATACCCGCTAAGAACAAAGCTTCTGATGCATAAATATTGCCCACACCCACCACGATATCGCCCGCTAACAAAACATTTTTGATAGCAGTGCTTCGTTGCTTTAGATTTTTATGGAAATTGTTTAAATCGAACTCGTCACCTAATGGCTCAACACCGAGGCGACCTAAAAGCTTTTGTGCCATGACGCTGGCTTCAGAATCTGTATAAACCACTGCCCCAAAACGGCGCGGATCGTTGAGTCGCAAAAGTCCTTGCGTAGTGAACAAATCAAAATGGTCATGCGCTTGAGGGAGTTCGTTGGTAATAAGCCCGTCAGCACTAAAACTCAAACTGCCTGACATACCCAGATGCCAAAGAATGAGCCCTTTATTTAAATCCATAAGCAGGTATTTGCCCCTCCTACGCACGCCTAAAACTTGACGCCCAATAAGCGTTTTCGGTGCGATGCCCAATGGCCAACGAAGGGGCTTACCAACCCGAATGTCAGAGATAGTGGCGCTTGCAATGCGATCTGCAAAACTCAAACGCGTTACTTCAACTTCGGGTAATTCAGGCATATCAGCATCAATAAAAAGTAAAGCCATTATGATGCCAGCATGAAGTTTTTATTGACTCCGGTCTTTCTATCGCTAGCACTGACAAGCGCTTTTTCTATTGCGCAAACCTCTACTTCCACCTCAAATGAAAGAGTCAGTAACTCTGCCTTGAATGGGGAAATGTTGTATGAGATTTTGGTTGGTGAACTCAATATTCTTCATGGTCAGCCCTTGGTTGGATTTTCTTTGCTCCTTGATGCTGCGCGCAAGTCAAATGATGCCCAACTTTTCGCGCGTGCAGTAGAAATTGCGCTCAAGGAACGCTCAGGCGATGCTGCGCTTATGGCTGCACGCAGTTGGACGCAAGCATTGCCAAAAGACCGTTTAGCCAACCTCAATTTGCTTCAAATTCTGATCGCACTCAATAAAACCAGCGAAACCCTTGAACCACTTAAAAAAGAAATTGCATTGAGCTCTGTTGGTGAACGCAATGATGCAATTCGCTTAGTCCCGCGCTATTACGCCCGAACAACCGACCTGGTTGCAGCCGCTGCAGTGGTACAAAAAGCCTTGGACAGTTACACCGCAAATGCTGAAACCGCATCAGCAGCTTGGTCTGCCATAGGACGCATGCAGATGATGGGTGCCAATTTAAGCGGGGCCTTACAGTCTGTCCAAAAAAGCATGGCTGGAAAAAATAAAAATGATCCAAGTGCGCCTTTTTTAGCTCTAGAACTCTTGGGGCGCGGAGTCAAAGATGCGGAGATACTGGTCAAACAAACCCTTGCCAAACAAGAAAGTCCAGACTTTCCCATGGCCTATGTGCGGGTCTTGATTGAAACCAAACGTTATCCCGAGGCTACGGAATTAGCGCTAAGCATTACCCAAAATTTTCCGACCCATGCTGAGGCTTGGTTGATTTTGGGCTCTTTGCAATTTGAACAAGGCTCCGAAGTGCAAGCCGAAGCGTCTTTGCAAACTTACATCGGATTAGCCAACAAAACACCTAGCGAGAACAACCAACGCGGCATTATTCAAGCCCAATCACGCCGTGCAACTATTTTGGCTAAGCAAGGTAAATTAAAAGAAGCTAGGTTATTGATATCGCAAATACCCGCCGCTAATGCTGAAGTTAAACGAAGTCGGCTCATGGCTGAGTTACAACTCTTGCGCGAACAACGTCAATGGCAAGCGGCCTTTGATTTGTTAGCCCAACATGCAGATAGCGACCTTGATTTGCTGTACGAACAAGCCATGATGGCTGAAAAGCTCGACCGCCTCGATGTCATGGAGAAGCTTTTGCGCGCCATTATCAGCAAGGATCCAGCGCACTCCAATGCCTTCAACGCACTTGGATTTTCTTTAGCAGATAGAAATATTCGCCTGCAAGAAGCAAGAGATTTAATTGTCAAAGCCCTGACATTAGCGCCCGGCGATCCATTTATCACCGACAGTTTGGGCTGGGTGGAA
Organism: Burkholderiales bacterium; assembly: GCA_018969975.1. Lineage (GTDB taxonomy): Bacteria > Pseudomonadota > Gammaproteobacteria > Burkholderiales > Burkholderiaceae_C > Limnohabitans. The sequence continues at coordinate 8,982 of JAGWXI010000052.1, read as the reverse complement.
TATAGACTCGGCAATACAACCCAAGCATTGGTTCTTTTAGAAAAGGCCTTCAAAGACCGCGCAGATGCTGAAATTGCGGCCCATCTTGGAGAAGTACTATGGCAACTCAAACGCGAAAGCGACGCTATCTCCATATGGCGCCGCGGTTTGGAAATCGCCCCTGACAACGAAACGCTGCAACAAACACTGCAACGGTTCAAACCAGGAATTTAAACTTGCGTACTTGGTTCAGTTTTTGTTTTGTGCTGCTACTTACTGCTTGCACCACTCCAAAAACTCTCACCAGCGATTCGCAAAAACTCTCCACCAAACAATGGCAAGGTCGCATTAGTGTCACTGTGCAAAGCGATCCGCCTAGCCTGATGAGCGCGAGTTTTTCTTTAGAAGGGGACGCCCAAGACGGCGCATTACATTTATTTTCACCCTTTGGAACAACGCTATCCACACTCCAATGGCGCCCCGGTAGTTCGCAATGGCTACAAGATGGTCAGCAACGCCACTTCGATTCCCTAGCGCATCTGACAGAAAAAATAACAGGGGCCGTCTTACCCATAGAAGCCATGTTCGATTGGCTTGAAGGACGAGTTACGCCATCTGCTGGCTGGCAAACAGATCTCTCAGCGCTCTCTTCAGGTACTTTGGTGGCAAAGCGCTTAGCTCCAGAGCCTTTAGTGGTCTTGCGCATCAAACTCGACACACCTTAGCCTTATGTTGCAGTCTCTCCATAACGTACTTGCGCCCGCCAAGCTGAACTTGTTTTTACACATTACAGGTCGTCGCGCTGACGGCTATCACTTGCTGCAGTCGGTTTTTATGTTGATCGATTGGTGCGATGTGCTGCACTTTGACATCCAACTCAATGGCGCTATTGAACGCATCGACCTCCTTACCAGCCTACCAGCAGATGATTTGATTCTGCGCGCCGCGCGAGCTTTGCAACTGGCTAGCAAAACATCACTTGGCGCCCAAATTCGAATTGAGAAACACATTCCCGCTCAGGCAGGCATGGGCGGCGGATCCTCGGACGCTGCAAGTACCTTGCTCGCTCTCAATAAATTGTGGGGCTTGAACTGGCCGCTATCTCGTCTGCTGCCCATAGGATTGACACTGGGTGCCGACGTTCCTTTCTTCTTACATGGCATCAACGCATGGGTTGAAGGTATAGGAGAAAAAATAAGCCCTGTTTTAGTACCGCCTAGGCGTTTTGTGGTCGTCAAACCCAATGCAGGCCTAGATACTGCTCGAATCTTCAGCCACCAAGCCTTAGAGCGCTCTACCAAAACTGCTACAATTTCAGACTTTGCTGCACAGCCATACGACTTTGGTCGTAATGACTTGCAACCAGTGGCGCAAGCGTTGTGTCCCGAGGTAGAAACGGCCCTTCAGTGGCTTCACTCTCTCGGCTTGAAACCGCGCATGACTGGCTCTGGCAGCGCAGTGTTTGCGCAATTACCAGAGCACATCGAGGTGGACAACCCACCGCAACACTGGAGAGTGCAAATTTGTCGCAATATGGCATTTCATCCATTGCGCGAATGGATTGACAGCAACGGTTAACGGTTAGCGGCTTTTGGGCGGTTGACCTGTGTAGGGGAATCGCCAAGTTGGTTAAGGCACCGGATTTTGATTCCGGCATGCGAAGGTTCGAATCCTTCTTCCCCTGCCAAATCTTTCAACAGCGCGCGCAATACGCAAGCGTCACAGGGTTTTGAAGCGAAGGTCATCCGTCAATATGTCGACTCCCACACCCGACTTCATGGTTTTCACCGGAAATGCTAACCCTACGTTAGCTTCTGAAATTGCGTGGCATCTTGGTATCGAACTAGGCGTTGCCCAAGTTGGCCGTTTTTCAGATGGCGAAGTAACAGTTGAGATTAACCAAAACGTGCGCGCGCGCGATGTGTTTGTCGTGCAACCCACTTGTGCACCTACCAATGAGAGTTTGATGGAACTGCTCATCATGGTCGACGCCTTGAAGCGGGCATCGGCAGAGCGCATCAGCGCGGTCATCCCCTATTTTGGTTATGCCCGCCAAGATCGGCGCCCTCGCTCGAGTCGTGTGCCAATTTCAGCCAAGATGGTGGCTGATTTGTTGCAGACGGTGGGCGTTGCTCGCGTTTTGACAATGGATTTGCATGCGGACCAAATTCAAGGGTTTTTTGATATTCCGGTAGACAACATTTACGCATCGCCTGTTTTGTTAGGCGACTTAAATTTAAAAAATTACCAAGATTTGATCGTGGTCTCGCCTGACGTCGGTGGCGTAGTCCGTGCCCGTGCATTGGCTAAACAACTCCATTGCGATTTGGCAATCATTGACAAACGCCGCCCCAAAGCCAATGAGTCCGAAGTTATGCATGTGATTGGTGAGATTGATGGTCGCAATTGCGTCATCATGGACGACATCATTGATACCGCAGGAACCTTGGTCAAAGCTGCCGAGGTTTTAAAAAATCGCGGGGCCAAAAAAGTTTATGCGTATTGCACGCACCCTATTTTTTCAGGCCCAGCCATTGAGCGTATTGCTAGGGGCGACGCACTTGATGAAGTGGTAGTTACAAACACCATTCCTTTGACGGATGCAGCGCAGGCCTGCCAAAAAATTCGCCAACTCACGGTGGCACCGTTGATCGCTGAAACGATTCAACGTATTGCCAAAGGTGAGTCGGTAATGAGTATGTTTTCTGATCAAGAGCAGTTGTTTTAAACACGTTTTACGCAGAAAACATCCAAGCGGGGTTGGTAACAACCTTTTTTTAAATCGGAGTCACACTGGTCGCGGTGGACTCTTACAGGAGTAAGTTATGAAATTTGTCGCTTTTGAGCGCGCTAAGCAGGGAACGGGTGCGAGCCGCCGTCTGCGTATCACCGGTCGTACGCCCGGTATCGTCTATGGCGGAAAAGGTGAGCCCCACCTCATCGAACTTGACCACAACGCACTGTGGCATGCCTTGAAGAAAGAAGCATTCCACGCCTCTATCTTGGACATGGAACTCAACGGAGCCAGTTCACAAGTGCTGTTGCGCGACGTGCAATACCACCCTTTCAAGCAACAAGTGCTGCACATCGACTTCCAACGCGTCGATGCCAACACCAAGATGCACAAGAAAGTACCTCTGCATTACAGCGGTGAAGAAAATTCACCCGCTGCAAAAATTGATATGTGCTTGATCAACCACGTGATGACCGAACTCGAAGTCTCTTGCTTGCCTAAAGACTTGCCTGAATTCATCGCCGTCGATTTGAGCAAATTGACCAAAGGCCATTCTTTGCACGTTAACGACATCACCTTGCCTGCTGGCGTTGTTGCTGTAACGCACGGCAAATCCAATCCTGTGTTGGTTGCTGTGGTTGCCACCAAAGCTGAAGAGCCATCACCCCAGCAAGCAGCCGCTGCTGCAGCGGCCGCTCCTGCGGCTCCTGCTGCTAAAAAGTAAACCTTTTTTGCTTGCAGCAAAGGTCCACTGCGTGGGCCTTTTTTGTTGGCAAATGGTGTATGAACCTCATCGATAATTTGCCACATGATCAAGTTGTTTGTTGGCCTTGGCAATCCTGGCCCTGAATACGAAGACACGCGTCACAACGCGGGGTTTTGGTGGCTGGACGCGGTTGCGCAAGATCTCAAAGCACCATTTCATGCGGAGCGCAGCTACCATGGATTGGTTGCGAAAACCAGTTTTCAAGGCCATCAAGTGTGGTTGCTCAAACCGCAAACCTTCATGAATGTGTCTGGCAAGTCGGTCCGAGCATTGGCGCATTTTTTTAAAGTAGCGTCTGAAGAAATATTGGTTATCCACGATGAGTTAGACATTGCACCTGGCGAGGCCAAAATCAAACTTGGTGGCGGCCATGCAGGCCACAACGGCTTGCGCGATATCCACGACCAGCTTGGTACTGACCAGTATTGGCGTTTGCGCATAGGTATTGGTCACCCCGGTGTGAAAGAAGAAGTGGCTAACTGGGTTCTCAAAAAACCTGCACCCGATCAACGTAGCGCCATAGAAGACTGCATATCACGTGCACGCTCTGCAGTGCCTTTTTTGTTATCTGGCGATATGGTGAAGGCTACCCAGTTGGTGCATACAGCCAAACCACCAAGGCCCAAGCCTCCTCGTCCAGAGGCTGTGTAATTAAGAAGTCGCTTGGTTTTGCAAGCGGCGAAACTTTTCCCACAAAGTTTCTTGCGATTCCACATGCTGTGGATGAATGGGAATACAGGCTACAGGACACACTTGCACACACTGCGGCTCGTCAAAGTGGCCCACACACTCGGTGCATTTGTCGGGGTTAATCTGATAGATTTCAGGCCCTAAAAAAATAGCTTCATTCGGGCACTCTGGCTCGCACACATCGCAGTTAATGCATTCGTCGGTGATCATCAAAGCCATAGGTTGCCTTTATGCCTTGAGTTGCGTTTGGTGGTAAATGGGCTGAGGGGGTAAATCTTCTAAATGCACGGTGTCAGCCCAACTTACCACTTGCCATTTCCCATCTTGGCAAGACACATGGTTGATTCCAGCATTTGGAATGTCGCAAACCCGTCTGCCATTTAAAGTGTGCTGTTGCGCGTGTCGCCAAATCATGTCGAGCACACCACCATGCGTGACAACCACCACATGACCATCCACATACTGAGCAGCCAATGCATTCATGGTCTGCATCACGCGGTCATGGAAGACTTGCGCGCTCTCAGCGCCTTCCACAGCCACTTGAGAATTGAATGCCAACCATTGGGTCCACGCTTCGGGATATTGGAGCTTGATTTCTTGCGCAGTTAATCCTTCAAAAATACCGTAACACTGCTCTTGCAATCCAGGATCTAAAACAGTTTCAAGCCCTAGAAGTTCAGCGATCGGTTGCGCTGTTTGATGGGCGCGTTGCAAAACGCTGCTGACGACACTATGGATTTGATGACGATGAGCTGACCTTTGCAACATGGTCTGCGCAAAATATGTTTTTAACCGCTGTGCTTGCAACAAACCTATGTCATTTAACGCAATATCGATACGCCCCTGGAAACGTAACTCTCGGTTCCAATCCGTTTCCCCATGGCGTATCAGTAAAAAATCGGTCATTTTTTTGCAGACACGTTGGCGGCTTTTAAGACCATCAGTTTTTGATAGACAGGCGGAGAGACCAAGTTGTTGCCGTCTCCTTCCCCTCCTAGCAACGCAATTTCTCGTACAAACGTGCTCGAGATAAATTGGTACTGGGCGCTAGGTGTTAGAAACACAGTTTCTACATCGGGCATCAATTGTCGGTTCATGCCAGCGAGTTGGAATTCGTAATCAAAGTCGGTGCCAATGCGCACGCCACGCACCATCACTTTGACGTGCTGTTCTCTGACGAAGTCGCGCATCAAACCATCAAACGGCATCACTTTGACTTTTGCGTTGCTTTTCAATACCTCACGCGCCATGGACAGGCGGTCATCTAGAGAAAACAATGTTTTTTTATGGTGTGCAACAGCCACTGCAACAATGACTGTGTCAAATAATTTAGTGGCGCGCGTGACGATGTCTTCATGCCCTAAAGTTACAGGGTCAAAAGTGCCTGGATAGATGGCAATCACGGGTTCAGACATGGTGTCTCCTGAAATTTTTTAATATGCATGCAAGCGATTATGCAATCCGTTGCAACAAGTGGGCATGTACGTTGCCAGCCTTCAAATATCTATAGGTTTGCAAGCCTAGGGCAGATAACTCGGCGTCATCCCATTTTTTAGGGGATTCCAAATAGACCCAGCCATTGGGCTTAATGCTTTGGGCAGCAGCTTTTATTGCAGGCTCAAACAATGCGCTCTCAAAAGGCGGATCGATGAAAACGAGATCCCAACTTTGGGGCGCTTGTCTGGCCAGCCAAGAAACTCCGTCGGTTCGCTGAACATGCACCGCAGTAGCTTTGAGCCTATCAATATGCGCTTGAAGTTGCTCTACCAACACAGCATCTTGCTCGCAAAGTTGCACCACACTGGCTTCGCGTGAGGCCGCTTCTAGCCCCAATGCGCCAGTGCCCGCAAAGATATCGGCGCATTTCCATCCCTGCAAAGATTGCCCTAACCAATTGAACAAGGTCTCACGCACACGGTCCGGCGTAGGGCGCAGGCCTAATTTGTTCGCCACGGGCAATTTGGTGCGTCGCCATTGCCCGCCAATGATGCGGACTTCTCCAGCGCCCTTGTGCGCGGGTGCAGGCTTATCTTTGGTGGAGCTTGGGCGCGTAAACGGTTTCATAGAATGCTTGATTCTAGAAACCCCGCACATGTTTAGTTTTTTTAAGAAAAAATCTCCGCAAGAGCCTGCAAAGGCACAGCCTCAACAAGCACCCACGCAGACACGCCAGAGTTGGCTGCAACGCTTGGGCAAAGGCTTGCAACGCACAGGCCAAAGCATTAGCAGCGTGTTTACGGGGACGCGCATTGACGATGCGCTGTATGAAGAACTAGAAACAGCGCTTCTGATGGCTGACACCGGCGTTGCTGCTACCGAATATCTGTTGAAAGACTTGAAGCAGCGCGTGAAAGAGACGTCGACCACAGATCCAGCGGCAGTCAAAGCGCTGTTGGCGCAATCGATCACGCAATTGCTCACTCCGTTACAAAAAACACTGACTGTCGGTGAGCACGTCCCCACCGTGATCATGGTGGCTGGTGTGAATGGTGCGGGCAAAACCACATCCATTGGCAAACTCACCCGCCATTTGAGCGAGAGCGGTGCCTCGGTCTTGCTGGCTGCAGCCGATACGTTTCGCGCAGCAGCCAAAGAGCAATTGGGTGTTTGGGCCACGCGCAATTCGGTGGATATCGTCTCGCAGGCGGGAGGCGATCCAGCCGCTGTGAGTTTTGACGCAGTCTCTGCAGGCAAGGCGCGCGGCAAAGACGTGGTGTTGGTAGACACCGCCGGAAGGCTACCAACCCAACTCCATTTGATGGAGGAGCTGAAAAAAATCAAGCGCGTCGTCCAAAAGGCGGATGTCACCGCGCCACATGAAGTGCTACTGGTGATCGATGGCAATACGGGTCAAAACGCACTGGCGCAAGTCAAGGCCTTTGACGAAGCCTTAGGCCTCACCGGCTTGGTAGTTACCAAACTGGACGGAACAGCAAAAGGCGGGGTTTTGGCCGCCATTGCCCTATGGGGGCAGTCTCGCGTTGCAACTGGCGGGAGTGTGGTGCCGGTTTATTTCATCGGCGTGGGCGAAGCCGTGGAAGACTTGGAGACGTTTAACGCCCAAGAATTTGCCCAAGCTTTGTTGCAGTAAACCCCCATCTTGGCCATCCAAGGGCCTTTTTATCCTATCGAACAACAAAGTTAGCACTCTTTGCTACAGAGTGCTAAAATCGCCATAAGTACCCGAAAGGACTACAAATGACGACCTTATCAAGTTCCACATTGGCTGTTGCCAACCCTTGGGCGCTGGTCCCATCGCTAGGCAATTTAGACGCGTATATCTCTGCAGTGAACCGCATGCCCATGCTCACCTTAGAGCAAGAGCAAGAGTTCGCCCGCAAACTCAGGAACGAGAATGATCTTGAGGCTGCCGGTAAGTTAGTGCTTTCTCACTTACGTTTGGTAGTGTCGATTTCTCGCCAATACCTGGGCTACGGTTTGCCCCACGGCGACCTGATCCAAGAAGGCAATATCGGCCTGATGAAAGCTGTCAAACGCTTTGACCCTGACCAAGGCGTGCGCTTGGTGAGTTACGCCCTCCACTGGATCAAAGCCGAAATCCATGAGTACATCTTGAAGAACTGGCGCATGGTCAAAGTGGCCACCACCAAAGCCCAGCGCAAGCTGTTCTTCAATTTGCGCTCCATGAAACAAGGCTTCAAAGCCGATGCAGATGCCTCTGACTCCGACATGCACCGCAGCACGCTCAATCCGCAAGAGGTGGATGCTGTCGCCAAGCAACTCAAGGTCAAACCCGAAGAAGTGCTGGAGATGGAAATGCGCATGTCGGGTGGCGACGTGATGCTCGACCCCACACCTAACGACGAAGGTGAAGAGGCTTTTGGCCCTATTGCTTACCTAAGCGACGTCAACCACGAACCCACCGTCATGATGGCAGCGCACCAGCGCGATGTTTTGGCCTCTGACGGTATTGCAACCGCCTTAGAAGTACTCGACGAGCGCAGCCGTCGCGTGGTCGAAGAGCGCTGGCTCAAGGTGCAAGACGATGGCTCAGGCGGTATGACGCTGCATGAACTAGCAGCCGAGTATGGCGTGAGCGCAGAGCGTATCCGTCAAATTGAAGTGGCCGCCATGAAAAAAATGAAGGCGGCTTTGGCCCAATACGCCTAAGGCTTTAGCAAGACAGCGATGTCTTGCGCAATCGCTTGCGCCCCACTACCGTAGCGGCTAAATAAACGCACTTGGCCTTGGATGTCGAAGATGTAACTGCCAGCCGAATGGTCCATGGTGTAACTCGTAGGCGTTTTGCCATCGACCTTCTTGTAGTAAATCTTGAATTCTTTGGCCACCTCTACAAGCTGCTCAGATGTGGGGATTAAAGCTACAAAGCTCGAATCAAAGTTGGTGACGTAGGCATTGAGTAACTCGGCAGTGTCACGCACTGGGTCTACGGTAATGAATACGGCTTGAAGCTTTTCGCCGTTAGCGCCTAATAAACGTTTGATCTCTACCAGTTCAGTCATGGTGGTGGGACATACATCGGGGCATTGGGTGTAGCCAAAAAATACCACTACCACTTTGCCTTTGAAGTCCGTTAACTTACGCTCTTGGCCAGTCTGGTCTTTGAGGGTAAAACCCTTCGCGTAGTTTGCACCCGTGACGTCGATAGCGTTGAATTTGGGTTTGTCTGGGCTGCAGGCACCAAACAGCGTCAAGACGCAGACAAGGACGAGTCCAAAAGCCACTCTCGCCATCGAACGGCGCTGATTGTGGGTATTCATAAGTAATGGTCTATCAACAAGGCTGCAAACAACACACTCAAGTGGATAAGCGAAAAGCGAAATGTTTTGCG
>JAGWXI010000051.1 GCA_018969975.1 Burkholderiales bacterium | reverse complement strand
GTGCAATGGATAGACAGCAGAGATGAGATTTTTCCTGCGCAGCTTCCGGCAAATGTGGTGTGTGACCACTCGGATCCTGTGCATGCTGCAGTTGAAACTTTGCCAAGTGGCGCTTGCGTGTTGATCATGAGTTTTAGCCATGCAGAAGATCTAGATGTGGTGGCAGCTTGTCTCAAGCGGCAACGCTCGCAGGGCGATTTGAAATTTGTAGGACTGATCGGTAGCAAAACCAAATGGGCGACGTTTCAACACCGCTTAGAGGCCAAAGGGTTTAGTGCCCAAGAATTGGCGTTCATCACTTGCCCGATTGGTGTTGATGGCATCAGCGGCAAGGAGCCCGAAGTCATTGCGATTGCTGTTGCCGCGCAACTCTTGCAACTAGATTGAAAATAACTGAACAGAATGTAGAGGCGTAAGAGCGAATATGGATGCGTATTTTTTAGATTGGGCGAATTTGCTGCTTCGTTGGGTGCATGTGATCACCGCTATTGCATGGATTGGTTCGTCGTTTTATTTTGTCTTTTTAGATAACAACCTGATCCGGCCTAACTCCCCTGACCTGCTTGAAAAAGGCGTAGACGGTGCGATGTGGGCTGTACATGGGGGCGGTTTTTATAACCCCCAAAAATACATGGTGGCGCCGAAAAAAATCCACACCAAGCTGCATTGGTTTTATTGGGAAAGTTACTCCACCTGGTTGTCTGGTTTTGCGCTGTTCACGGTTTTGTATTTGTGGAACGCAGGCACTTTTTTAATTGACAAGTCTTTGATGGACTGGTCGAGTGCGCAAGCGATCTGTGCGGCCTTGGCTTTTTTGGTGGTGTTTTGGTTCATTTACGACGTGATCAGCCGGGCCTTTGGATTTAGACAGAACGGTGAACTGATTGTCGGCGCCAGTATGTTTGTGGTGATTGCTTTCGCTTCTTGGCTAGCCTGTCATTTGTTTGCAGGCCGTGCCGCCTTTTTGTTGGTGGGGGCCATGATTGCCACCGCCATGAGTGCTAATGTGTTCTTCTGGATCATTCCGGGGCAACGCAAAGTAGTGGCTGCCATGACTTCTGGCGTGGCTATGGATCCCAAAGAACTGGCCATGCACGGCAAACGCGGAAAACAACGCAGTGTGCATAACACCTACTTCACTCTGCCCGTGATTTTTGCGATGCTCAGCAACCATTACAGTTTTTTATACACGCATGAAAACCACTGGGTGATTTTGGTGCTGATGATGTTGTCGGGCGCCTTAATCCGTCAGTTCTTTGTTCAGCGCCATGCCTACCACTTAGGGCGCGCTACAAACCCTTTGCCGTTTGCTGTCGCTGGCGTGCTGATTTTGATCGGTGTAATCGTGTGGATGCGACCTGCATCTTCATCTTCCGATTCAACTGCAAGCAATGCTGCGCCAGTGGGCTATGCGCAAGTGCAACAAGTATTTGCGCAACGTTGCTATTCCTGCCACGGCGAGCAAGTGCAAATGAAAAATGTACGGTTTGATTCCCCTGAAGGGGTGAAGCAACATGCGCTTGGCATTTATCAGCAAACTGTCGTCTTGCGTCAAATGCCCATGAACAACGCCACGGGCATTACTGAAGACGAGCGCTTATTGATCAAGCGCTGGTTCGAAGGTGGCGCTGCGCTGAAGTAATGCGTTTGACCCTTAGCTCATGCCATCACTATTTCTTCGACTTTTTGTTTGGGTAATTATTTCGATTAGCGCTGTTGTATGCGCTACCGCAAAGGCAGAAGAAGTCACCATAGCCGTCGCCGCCAATTTCACCGCTCCGATGCAAAAAATTGCGCAAGCGTTTGAACAAGATACGGGGCATAGGGCCTTGTTAGCATTTGGAGCAACAGGAAAGTTTTATGCGCAAATTAAGAATGGTGCGCCCTTTGCTGTTTTGTTGGCTGCCGATGATGAAACACCCGCACGTTTAGAAAAAGAAGGTGTTGCCGTTGCTGGCACAAGATTTACTTACGCTATTGGACGATTAGCCTTGTGGAGCAAGAACCCTTCTTTGGTAGATGACCAAGGTCAAGTCCTGCTTAGCACCACCACGGATAGAAATAGCTTCAAGAAGCTAGCAATTGCTGATCCCAAGCTTGCACCCTACGGCGCTGCGGCAATGGAGGTCTTGGACCGCATGGGTGCGTTAGCCAAAGTGAGGCCTAAACTGGTGCAAGGTGACAGCATCGGCCAAGCCTTTCAATTCGTGATGACTGAGAACGCAGAGCTTGGCTTCGTGGCCTTGTCGCAAATTTCAATAGATGCTCGCATTACCCAAGGCAGTGTGTGGGTAGTACCGCAAAACTTACATACGCCATTGAAGCAAGATGCTGTCTTACTACCATTAGGGAAAAACAATGCAGCGGCACTTGCCTTGATGAAATTTATGCGTACCGACCGCGCACAAACCATCATCCGCTCCTACGGCTATAGCCTGTAGAGTTGTGAAAATGCATCTCACTACAGAAGACCTCGCTACTATTTTTTTGACGCTGCAATTAGCCAGTGTCACGACGGTATTGCTCTTGCTGATTGCAACGCCTATTGCTTGGTGGTTGGCGCATACGCAATCTAAATGGCGTGCACCTATCGCTGCCCTGGTGGCGTTGCCCTTGGTATTGCCTCCGACCGTGTTGGGGTTTTATTTGCTGATTGCATTGGGACCACTCGGGCCTGTTGGGCAATTCACGCAATGGGCAGGTTGGGGCTCATTGGCATTTAGCTTTTCGGGTTTGGTCTTGGGCTCGATGATTTACTCCTTACCCTTTGCGGTGCAACCTTTGGTGAATGCTTTTGAAGCGATGGGCTCGCGCCCCATGGAGGTTGCCGCTACTTTGCGCGCGAATAAGCTAGACGCATTTTTTACAGTGGCAATTCCACTGGCAAAACCTGGGTTTGTGATGGCGGCTATGTTGAGTTTTGCGCACACCATTGGAGAGTTTGGTGTGGTGCTGATGATTGGCGGCAATATCCCAGATAAAACGCGCGTGGTATCGACCCAAATTTATGGACATGTGGAGGCTATGGAATATGCGCAAGCACATGGTCTTGCGGGTGCAATGTTGGTGTTTTCTTTTCTGGTGCTACTCGTGCTTTCATGGACGAACAGGCGTAAGGCGCAAACAGTCACATGAATGCAATCCGATTACAACTCGATCTCGCGCGTAGCAGTTTCAATTTGAAAGTGAACCTGCATCTGCCGGTACTGGGAATCAGTGTTATTTACGGCCCATCAGGTTCTGGCAAAACTACTTTGTTGCGTTGCGTTGCTGGGCTAGAGACGCAAGCGCGTGGACGGGTGCAAGTGGGTTCAGATAGTTGGCAAGACGATTCGTTAGGGGTAAGCCTCCCCACTTCCCAAAGACCCTTGGGTTATGTGTTCCAAGAGGCCTCTTTATTTGCACACTTAGATGTTGCAGCCAATTTGTCGTATGGATTGAAGCGAAGCCATGCGCGCAATCAACAAATGGTTCTCAATGAAGCCATTGCCTTACTAGGTATAGGTGAGTTACTACACAGGCGCACTGACCAGCTCTCTGGCGGTGAGCGTCAACGTGTAGCGATTGCAAGAGCTCTAGCGACGCAACCCAAACTACTTTTGCTCGATGAACCGCTTGCGTCCTTAGATCTTGCGCGCAAAAAAGATATCTTGCCGTGGTTAGAAAAATTACGTGACGAATTGAAAATCCCCATGCTTTATGTCACGCATGCTGCAGATGAAGTGGTGCGATTAGCGGATACCTTGGTGGTGATGGAGGCTGGGCAAGTGCGCGGGGTAGGGCCTGTCACTGAGGTGCTCTCCAATATCGATATTCCTTTGGTGGTGGGTGACGATGTGGGCGCGCTGATTGAGGGCCATGTGCAGGCCTTAGACAAGCAGTGGCACTTGGCGCAAGTGCGTATATCAAAAGCAAGTTCTGGTACTGCCGGCGAAGGCAACCCAATAGTTGCATCCCTATGGGTGCGCGATAGTGGCTTACAAGTAGGTCAACCAGTGCGCTTACGCGTGTTGGCACGCGATGTAAGTATTACCTTAGAAGTGGCTCAAAACACCAGCATTCAAAACCATTTGCCTTGTGTCATCGAGTCCATTCATGCAGAGCCGCATCCCTCGCAAGTGTTGTTGCGCTTGCGTTGTGGAGAGTTGTTTTTACTCGCGCGCGTAACAGCGCGTGGTGTGCATGATTTGGGACTACAAGTTGGAATGCAGGCTTGGGCGCAAGTGAAGTCAGTTGCGTTGGTGAAATGACACCTCAAACCCCTGCGAAGACTGCATCCATAGCACCTATCAGAGAATCTGCAGATCTGGAAAGATTGCTGACCACTTTCTTCAAGCTTTTTGAGGGAAGCGGAGCGGCGTAATGGGCTAGTGCGCGCAAATGTTGGCCATTTACAAGGACAGTAGGACAGAGTTTTTCAGGTGCTTTTGATGCAAACTCAATGCTTGCAAGTGGAATCGTCATGCGGGTTGCTAAAGACTCAAGCAAGTCGCTCTGCATGACCACAACATAAGGAATTCCATTTGAAGCGCTTTCACTTGGATTCACATAGACGTCGAATTGCGCCATCACTAACTACCAAGGACGTAGATCTGCACCAGGGATACCCTGTCCATCAACCCAGTTATTTTGAGCAACTATCCATTCGCGATATTCCATCTCAAATTCTTTTTTGCGATTGGCAAAGGAATTGGTGTTTTGGTTAGCTTGAAGTGCGCGGTATTGGTCAACCGAGAGAATGACAGTATCGACTTGCCCCGCTTTTTCCACGAAGACAGGCGAACGTTTTGCAGCAGAGCAAATGCTGCCAAACTTATTTTTAGCTTCTGTCGCAGTAATGTGCATCGAAACCCCCTTGGTGTTTAGCTATTTTAGCTAAAGTCAATTTAAATTATTAATGACTAATTTTAGTCAATTCAATTGCTAATTTATTATGCTTTTCTAGTAATTTAATGATATCTACTGAATTTAATTGACCCTCTCGCACTATCACCCGCCCATTCACAATCGTGTAGTCTGCGCTATCGCTAGAGCACAAAAGCAAAGCCCCCAATGGGTCATGCACTGCACCACCCGCCATGCTGAGTGTGTCGGTGCGAAACATTGCGAAGTCGGCGCAATAGCCCACTTTGATTTGGCCAATTTCATGGGAACGCCCCAGCACCTCAGCGCCTCCGCGCGTTGCTATACGAATAGCGTCGCGAGGCGTCATCTCCGAAGGTCCTAAGTCGCAACCGAAAAATGTTTGTCCATTCTTGGTTTGTGGTGGCTGGTTTCCACGACCAACACGCGCAAGCAGCATGGCTTGACGCGCTTCGTTCAACATATGGCCTGCGTCATTGCTAGCACTGCCGTCAACACCTAAACCAATGGGGACGCCCATATCGAGAAACCGGCGTAGGGGCAATATGCCACTTGCCAGCCGCATATTGCTGCAAGGACAGTGCGCTAAGCCTGTGCGTGTTTTGGCAAAAAGATATGCGCCATCGTCGTCTAATTTGACGCAATGGGCATGCCAAACGTCGTTGCCTACCCAGTCTAAATCTTGTGCGTATTGAGCGGGCGTGCAGTTGAATTTTTCTTGGGTGTAGGCGACATCGTGGTCGTTTTCTGCCAAGTGCGTGTGCAAGCGCACGCCATAAGCACGGGCTAATTTGGCAGACTCTCGCATTAAATCTTGGCTCACACTGAAAGGGGAGCAAGGTGCAACTGCTACATGGGTCATGGAACCAAAACTGGCGTCATGCCATGTTTCTATCAGGCGTTGGGTTTCTTTCAATATGAAGGGTTCTTTTTCAACGGCTTGATCGGGAGGAAGACCACCCTGTGATTCCCCCACGCTCATACTGCCGCGTGTTGCAGTGAATCGCATTCCAATGTTGTGCGCTGCTTCAATGCTGTCATCCAATCTGACGCCATTGGGATAGATATAGAGGTGGTCACTGGTGGTAGTGCACCCAGATAGCAGTAATTCCGCCATCGCAACTTGGGTTGAAACGCGCACCATTTCTGGTGTGAGCCCCAGCCATATGGGATACAAACCTTTCAACCAAGAAAACAACTCCGCATTTTGAACCTGCGGCACCGCACGTGTGAGGCATTGCACCATGTGGTGATGCGTGTTCACCATGCCGGGGATCACAACATGCTTGCGCGCATCGATCACTTCATCCACTGGGTTATCTGCCAACCATGCATCTAGCAGTTCGTCTTTGGTAAAGATACGTGCGATACGTCCGTCAATCACCAATACCGAGGCGCCTTCAAGTTCGGTGTTGTCATCGTCTTGTAGGGCTAACAATTGGGCGCGGTAAATGAGAAGGGTGGTCATATGCGTCAAAATAGGTCTTTCGATACTTTAACTTGAGAATTAAAAAGATCTTCTTAAGTACTTAAGGTTCGTGTTTTGAAATTTCATTAGAAAAGGTTGAAAGCTTCCCCATGAAAACTTACAAAATTGCATGCATCCCAGGAGACGGTATTGGCAAAGAAGTAGTACCGGCTGGCGAAGTGGTGTTGCAGGCATTAGCCAGTAAGAGTAAGAATTTTCAATTTACCTTTAGCCATTTTGCTTGGGGTGGTGATTGGTACCGCCAACACGGCGAAATGATGCCCGCTGATGGACTTGACGCATTACGACATATGGATGCAATTTTGTTTGGGTCAGCCGGGGACCCTGATATATCAGACCACATTACCTTGTGGGGCCTTCGCCTGAAAATTTGTCAAGGCTTTGACCAATATGCCAATGTGCGCCCTACGCGAATATTGCCAGGCATTGACGCACCGTTGAAGCGCTGCACCCCCAAAGATTTAGATTGGGTGATCGTGCGTGAAAACTCAGAGGGTGAATACGCAGGTGTTGGTGGCCGCGCGCACCAAGGACACCCGATTGAAGTGGCAACCGATGTGTCGATGATGACGCGTGCGGGCGTAGAGCGCATCATGCGTTATGCGTTTAAGTTAGCGCAGTCGCGTCCTAGAAAATTGTTGACGGTCGTGACTAAGTCGAACGCCCAGCGCCATGCCATGGTGATGTGGGATGAAATAGCAATACAAATCAGTAAAGAATTTCCAGACGTGAAGTGGGACAAGGAATTGGTAGATGCGGCCACTGCACGTATGGTTAACCGCCCCGCCACTTTAGACACGCTAGTGGCCACTAATTTGCATGCCGATATTTTGAGTGATCTTGCCGCAGCTTTAGCAGGAAGCTTAGGCATTGCACCCACCGGCAATATAGACCCTGAGCGACGCTACCCCAGTATGTTTGAGCCCATCCATGGTTCAGCCTTTGACATCATGGGCAAAGGCCTAGCTAACCCCATAGGTACCTTTTGGAGTTGTGTCATGCTGCTAGAACATTTGGATGAAAAAACAGCAGCCAATAAATTGATGGCTGCTATTGAAAAAATAACAGCCAACCCAGCCCTCCATACGGGGGACTTAGGTGGCAAGGCCACAACGGAGCAAGTCACACAAGCAGTTTGTTCGGAATTGAATTAGATAACCAGGAGATAGATATGAAAATTTTTCAACTTAAAGCAATTTGGCTCTTTGTTGGTTTGCTAGGAGCGTTATCAACAGCGCAAACTTTAGCCCAGCCGTGTCCGGATAAAAGCATCAACTACTGGCAAGCCTTCACTCCAGGCGGAGAGTCTGATTTGTCAGCACGCCACCAACAAACGGTGTTGAAGAAAAAATGCCCTGCGGTTGAGACCATCGTGCAATACAAGCCAGGTGCTGGTGGCGCATTGATGTGGTCCCAAATCAATACATTGCCAGGAGATGGCTTCAATGTGGTGGGCATTAATTTGCCGCACATCGTGTTCCAACCTATCGAGGGGCAAGTCCAATACAAAACTACAGATATAACGCCTGTCTATTGGTTTCATTACACACCAGATATTTTGGTGGTGCCCGTTGCGAGTTCCATCAAGAATTTTGCGGAGTTTGTCGAGGCTGCTAAAAAAGACCCAGGCAAACTTTCATTGGGTGGATCGGGGCTGAACTCGGCCAACCATGCTGCGCATGAGCGACTCAATGCTGCATTCAACGTCAAAACAATTTATGTTCCTTTCAAGGGGACAGGGGATATGACTACCTCTGTGTTGGGCAGTCAAGTGGACGGCGCTATTACTTATGTACCGTTCGCAATTGCCAACAAGACCCGCGTGCGCGCCTTGGCCGTGGCTATGGATAAGCGACATCCCTTATTGCCCGATGTACCTACTTTCAAAGAGCTCGGCGTGAATTGGGTCGACGGTGCTTACCGTGGTATCGGCATGCCGAAATCAACGCCTCCTGAATTGCGCAAGCGCGTATCTGACCTCTGGACAAGTTTGAATAACGACGCTGAAATGAAAGAACTGGCTGCAAAAAACGGATTTGAGCTAACCAACATAGGTGTTGACCAAATGGATGCATTCATGAAAGAGCGAACCCAAATTTATACAGAAGGTGCTGCGCGTTTGGGATTGGGTAAGAAGTAATGCATTTCAATGCAGACCCGCCTGTTTTTTTGCGGCAATTATTCGATGCTGCTGTGCGCCGCGCTATGCCTTTGCACAACACGCAAGCTTTTTTGCCAGCCCCACCCAAAGGGCGCACTTTAGTTATAGGTGCCGGCAAAGCAGCGGGTGCAATGGCGCATGCGGTAGAGGCGTTGTGGCCTCAAGACAAGCCATTATCTGGAATGGTAGTAACACGTTATGGACACACACCGGATCGTCCGCAACATGTTTCGCAGCGCATTGACATTGTGGAGGCCTCTCATCCAGTGCCAGATAAAGCTGGTCTAGAAGCGTCGCAACGTATTTTGTCTTTGACGCAAGGTCTTACAGAAGACGATTTGGTCTTGTGTTTAATCTCAGGTGGGGGTTCTGCTTTATTAACTGCGCCTGCAGAAGGTTTGCTTTTAGAAGATAAACAGCGTATCAACCAAGCGTTATTGAATAGTGGGGCATCGATTGGCGAAATGAATTGTGTGCGCAAACATTTATCGCGTATCAAAGGCGGACGTCTTGCTGCAGCATGTGCACCTGCCCGTGTGGTGACGCTCACCATCAGTGATGTACCAGGGGACGACCCTTCTGTCATTGCCAGCGGCCCTACGGTGCCAGACGTGTCCACTTGCGCAGATGCGTGGAACATCTTGCAACGCTATGGCATTGCTTTACCACCTCAGGTGGAGGCAGATTTAAAAACGGGCGTGCTAGAAACTCCCAAACCCTCCTCTACGTGGAGTAACAACAGCGTTCAATTAATAGCAACACCTCTGCAATCGTTGGAGGCTGCAGCCCAAGTGGCGCGCGACGCGGGGTTGAATGCCTACGTTTTGTCGGATGAGTTGGAGGGTGAATCGCGCGAGGTTGGAAAAGTACATGCTGCACTGGCAAGAGCTGCTGCACGTGGTATCGGACCGTTTCAAAAACCCTGTGTGATTTTGAGTGGGGGTGAAACCACCGTAACCGTTCGCCAACAAGTTACAGCAACGGCTAAGGGCCGCGGTGGTCGTGCTGGTGAATTTTGTTTAGGGCTTGCAATAGCCCTGCAAGGTCATGACAACATATGGGCGTTGGCTGCAGATACCGACGGAATTGATGGTGTCGAGAATAATGCAGGCGCCTTAGTGACACCACAGACCCTGCAACGCGCCAGCGAAAAAGGAATGCAAGCAACCATCTACTTAGACCGCAATGACGCTTATAGTTTCTTTGATGGCCTGCAAGAACTAGTCGTGACAGGCCCAACACACACCAATGTGAACGACTTTCGTGCGATTTTGGTGTTGTGAGTCAACCGTTAATTTAATTTTGGCCTACCTTTAAAATTATCCACATGAGTATCAAATCAGATAAATGGATTCGACGGATGGCCGAGCAGCACGGCTTAATTGAGCCTTTTGAGCCCGGGCAAATTCGCCATAGCGCTGATGGCGAAAAAATAGTGAGCTACGGCACTAGTAGCTATGGCTACGACATCCGATGTGCGCCTGAGTTCAAGGTCTTTACCAATATTTACAGCACGGTGGTCGATCCCAAGAATTTTGACGAGCGCAGTTTTGTAGATATGCACTCCGATGTTTGCATCATTCCTCCCAATAGTTTCGCACTTGCGCGCACTGTGGAATACTTTCGTATTCCGCGCAATGTGCTGACAGTGTGCTTGGGTAAAAGCACCTATGCGCGGTGCGGCATCATTGTCAATGTCACGCCTTTCGAGCCCGAATGGGAAGGCTATGTCACTCTCGAATTTAGCAACACCACGCCTCTGCCGGCCAAAATTTATGCAGGTGAAGGTTGTGCGCAGGTGCTGTTTTTCGAAAGCGATGAAGTGTGCGAGACCAGCTACAAAGACCGCGGAGGCAAATACCAAGGCCAGGTTGGCGTCACACTTCCAAAAACCTGATCTATTCCTGCACCTGGCTTGTTTTAGGGCCAACAGGCACGGAGTGCGACAATAGCAGTCTTCATGACTACATCCTTCTCTCATTTGCAACTAGCCCCAGCGCTAGCACGTGCCGTCTCTGAAATGGGCTATGCGTCCATGACGCCTATCCAAGCCCAAGCTATTCCAGTTGTATTGACAGGGCGAGACGTGATGGGGGCAGCGCAAACGGGTACTGGCAAAACTGCTGCATTCTCTTTGCCCTTACTGCAGCGTTTACTTCATCACGAAAACAGCTCAACTTCGCCCGCGCGTCATCCGGTTCGCGCATTGGTTTTGTTACCTACACGTGAGCTGGCAGACCAAGTGGCGCAGCAAATCAAGGTCTATGCCCAATACACGCAATTACGCAGTGCAGTAGTGTTTGGTGGCATGGATATGAAGCCCCAAACGATCGAATTAAAAAAAGGTGTTGAGGTATTGGTGGCAACGCCAGGGCGTTTGTTAGACCATATTGAGGCTAAAAATGTGGTACTCAACCAAGTTGAGTATGTGGTGTTGGACGAAGCAGACCGAATGCTCGATATCGGCTTTTTGCCAGACTTGCAACGCATTTTGAGTCACTTACCCAAGCAACGAACTACATTGCTGTTTTCTGCCACTTTTTCGCCTGAAATCAAACGCTTGGCTAGTAGCTATTTACAAAACCCCATCACGATTGAAGTTGCGCGCCCCAATGAAACTGCTGGAACTATTGAACAGCATTTCTTCAGTGTGGGCGCTGATGACAAATACCGCGCTTTGTGTCAAATAGTGAAAAGTAAAAATATTACGCAAGCATTTGTTTTTTGCAACAGTAAGTTAGGGTGCGCAAGATTAGCCCGTTCGCTGGAGCGAGATGGATTGCGCACAACGGCACTGCATGGAGATAAAAGCCAAGATGAGCGCCTTAAGGCGCTGGACGCATTCAAACAAGGCCAAGTAGATCTTCTTGTTTGTACAGATGTAGCAGCCCGTGGTCTCGATATCAAAGATGTACCAGCAGTGTTTAATTTTGATATTCCATTCAATGCGGAAGATTATGTTCACCGAATCGGTCGGACTGGCCGAGCAGGTGCACAAGGGCAGTCAATTAGTTTTGTATCTTCAAGCGATCACCGCCTGGTCGCAGATATCGAAAAATTACTCAAAACCAAAATTGACTTAGAAGCCGTCGAGTTTGATGAAGACAAACCTCGCGGTCGCATCAATACGGGGCGTCGTGCATGGGGAGAGGACGACCCGCGTGACATACTCGACGAGCCGCGTGACTCCCCAAGCCGCTCGCGAGGTGCGCACTCTAGTATGGCGCGGGTAAAGCAAGACCCCTTCTTTGACAAACCCTATGAAGAGCCCGCAGCCGATGCTGTTAAGCCTGCAGCAAATCCAGATCCGTTGCGTAAATCGCCCAATATCAAACCAAAGCGTAATGTGGCGGCGTTGTTTAAAACAACGGCATAAGGACTCAGACGTCGCTCTCTAGCAATGACTCTGGCACCCAGCCCAAGTCTTCTTTATTTCAATGGATCTAGCGCTGGAGAGCACTGAATTTTTAATCGTTGAGCCAATCGTGCGTCACGGAGATTGGCGTCTTCAAGTCTGAGGGCGCTTAGACATCCACCCCATAAACATCCATCATCTAAACACACAACGTCTGCCCGGGGTGCGAGTTGAAGTGTTGACCAGTGACCAAATGCGACCACAGTTTGCTGGGTCAAACGGTTAGGTAGATCAAACCAGGGTATCTGGCCAACTGGCGCGTTTTCTGGCGATTTCTTGTAGGAGAAATCCATAGCACCTTGTGCATTGCAATAACGCATACGTGTGAAAGCATTGACGATGATGCGTATTCGATCGTGCCCCGTCAGCGCATCATCCCATTGATTAGGCATACCGCCATACATATGCGCAATAAAGTCGCCTAACGCGTCACTGCGTAATAGTGATTCCACTTCACCTGCAAGAGCCATAGTTTTTTCTGCAGTCCATTGTGGGAGAACACCAGCATGCACTAACAAGACATTACCAATATGGAGGGCCATATGCTGGTGGCGTAACCAATGCAACAGTGCATCGCGCTCGGGCGCATTCAAAACATCTTGAATGGTGTCTGAGTCGTTACTTTTGCGTGCACCCAGAGATACAGCTAATAAATGGAGATCGTGGTTACCAAGCACACACTGTGCACTACTTCCAAATTCCATGAGTCTTCGCAAAACTTGCAGGTTTTGAGGCCCGCGGTTGACCATATCGCCTAGCATATAGAGCTTATCGCGACTCGGTGAGAAGTCGATATGCTGGAGTAAACGCTCTAAAGCATCGTCACAGCCTTGTACATCACCAATCAAGTAAAGTGCCATGTTTTGATTCTCTCAAATCTCATGCAATAGTCGGGTAGTCATGGATATCTTTCTTATTTTTCTTTTGACGCTTTTAAATGGGTTGTTTGCCATGTCTGAAATGGCCTTGGCTTCATGCAGAAAGCCGCGCTTGCTAGCGCTGGAGGCGGAGGGCGATTCAGGAGCGCGTGCTGCGCTGCGCTTGCTGGCGCAGCCCACACAGTTTTTATCGACGATACAAATTGGCATTACGTCAATAGGTGTTCTCAACGGCATTGTGGGTGAAGCTGCATTTAGTTTGAATCTATCGCAATGGCTGATTGCGCAAGGCGTGGCCAACAGATTTGCAGAAGGTCTAGCCACTGCGTGCATAGTGACCTTAATCACGCTGAGCACAATTTTGTTTGGTGAATTGGTGCCCAAGCGTATTGGGCAGTTATATCCCGAGTCTGTAGCGCGTTTGGTGGCGCCTTTGATGTTGGCACTTGCCACTATGACAAAACCTGTGGTGTTCTTTTTGTCTGGCAGTACCAGTTTGATATTGAAATGGCTCAAGATAGATACCCGTGGTTTACGCACTGTGACTGAGGAAGAAATCAGTGCGAGTTTGGTAGAAGGTGTGGACGCGGGTGTGATCGAAGCCCATGAACACCAAATGGTGCAAAACGTATTTAATTTAGACGAGCGACCCTTGACATCGATCATGGTTCCGCGCTCGGATATAGAGTGGTTAGATGCGAAGACATCCGTGCCTCAGGCTTTGGCAGAAGTTGGTGCTGTTGGTGCCCATTCTTGGTATCCGGTCTGCCGCGAGGGTTTAGATGATGTAGTGGGCGCGGTGAGCGTATCTCAACTTTTGCGTGTGCCTCCTAATTCGCAAATATCCATTGAAACATTGGCGCAGCCAGTGGCCTTTGTTCCTGAAACTTTGAGCGGCCTAGACTTGCTAGAGCAGTTCAGAAGACCAGTCGAGCGCGCAACCGCGCACGGCCGTATGGTGTTAGTGGTCGATGAATACGGAGTAGTACAAGGTTTGATGACGCCACGTGATTTGTTAGAAGCAATAACGGGTGAATTGCTTCAAGCCACGTCTTCGGAAGATGCATGGGCTGTGCAACGGCCTGACGGCAGTTGGTTGGTTGATGGTTTGATGCCAGTCGGTGAATTTAAAGCACGTTTACAAATACCTGAGTTACCCGATGAAGACCGTGGAATTTACAACACGGTTGCCGGTTTGGTGATGGCAATTGCAGGCCACATGCCATCAGAAGCAGAGTGTTTTGAATGTGGTGAATGGAAGCTAGAAGTCGTTGACCTAGATGGCCGACGTATTGATAAAGTATTGGTCATCCCCGTCGCTGAAAAGGCAGTTGGTACACCCAAATAGGACGCGTGTCTTGGCCGTAAATAACGGCAGAGGGAACAATGCCGATCGCCTCAAATTCCAAGCTAACCAACCAAGCACCACGCCGCATTTCTGCTTCAGCTTTTTCAATTGCGCGAGGCATGCTCTCGGGGCGTTGGAACATGTAGACCATGTCATAGCTGCGCCAGTCGACCATCCAAATATCACCTTGACGTATCGTGGCAAACGAACAACGGATGGCGCTGATGATGCGCAGTGGCCAACTCATCTCTACACCATTTAAATCAGCGCGCGGATAGGCGTCTCTCAATGCAATCAGCCCATCGCCCAGGCCGCTACCAGCATCCAAAATTCGCGCACCGCCCAGCAATGTAATGTGTTCAGGCAATTGGCGCAAAGCTCTGCGCGGTGTGGGGAATAACGGAGCGTCCTTCCAAGCTTTGCGTGGATAAATCACCACAATCAACCCGAGCAATAGCAACCAACCCATCGGGGGCATGGTGAGTGCGCCAGAGGCGGCCCACATCGACAGGGGGAAACCCACCAATATCAATATACGACGCATTTTGGTGGTGGCTAAAGAAGTCATTAGCCCGCCCCAAAATGTTGCTACGGTGAGCCCCACCCATTCAGGTGCACCCACATACTTGAGCCCTGTAAAAATAAGCCAAGAAGAACACCAAGCAAGAAGAGCTGGTATGGGCCAAATTAAAAGTTTCATGGGTAAGAATACTTGTCCATCCTCAAATTGAAGTAGTGACGTGATATTGGGTCACCCGCTCCACCTCATGCTTAGAGCCCAAAATCACGCTGACACGTTGGTGCAGTTGCGTAGGTTGCACTTCCAAAATGCGTTGCTGCCCATTGGTCGCTGCGCCCCCCGCTTGTTCAACTAACCATCCCATGGGGTTGGCTTCGTACATCAAACGCAATTTGCCAGGCTTCTCAGGTTCGCGTTTATCCCAGGGGTACATAAAAATGCCACCACGGGTCAAGATGCGATGCACGTCGGCCACCATCGAGGCAATCCAGCGCATATTGAAGTCTTTGCCGCGCGGACCTTCTTTGCCCGCGAGACATTCATCCACATAGCGTTTAACGGGTGCATCCCAATGGCGCATATTGCTCATGTTGATGGCGAACTCTTTGGTGTCTTCTGGGATTTTGATGTTTTCTTGGGTGAGGACAAACGAGCCTTGCTCGCGGTCTAAGGTAAACATGGCTACCCCATCACCAACCGTTAATACGAGGGTAGTTTGTGGTCCGTAAATGCAATAACCAGCAGCTACTTGGTGTGTACCAGGTTGAAGGAAGTCTTGTTCACTGACAGCTTGGTTAGGACTGACTTTTTTAAGCACACTAAAAATAGTTCCAATGCTCACATTGACTTCAATATTGCTGGAACCATCCAAGGGATCAAACATCAAAAGGTATTCACCTTGTGGGTAACGATTAGGCACCACATGGATGTGGTCCATTTCTTCCGATGCCATGGCTGCCAAATGGCCTCCCCATTCGTTGGCTTCGATCAGCACATTGTTGGCGATGATGTCGAGTTTTTTCTGGACTTCGCCTTGTACGTTTTCAACGCCAGCAGATCCCATAACGTCGCCCAATTCGCTGCCCAAGGCACCTTTATTCACCGCATGGCTGATACTTTTGCAAGCTCGCGCAACGACTTCTAGCAACAAACGTAATTCTGAGGGAATACGGCCTTTGGCGCGCTGTTCTTCGACCAAATAGCGGGTGAGAGAAATACTCATCGTGTGTCCTTCACGTCTTATTGGGAAAGTGCGCGCGACACTACCTCACGCACGTCGTTGCTTAAATCAGGTTTGGCGGCCACACGTTCAATCGCTACTTTGGCAGCAGAGCGATACGGCTCTGCCAAATGGCTCCAGCGGTCGAGTGCACGTGCTAAACGCGCGGCAACTTGTGGGTTGATCGCATCCATTTCTAAAACACGGTCACTCCAAAATACATAACCCGCTGCATCGCTGCGATGGAAGGCTCCAGGATTGGCACTGCAATAACTAAAGATGAGACTGCGTGCGCGATTCGGGTTCTTGATGGAGAAGTCAGGGTGTTGCAATAACTGACGCACGATGGGCAAGATATGACCGCCGCGGTCACTAGCGCCTGCTTGTAGAGCAAACCACTTATCGATGACCAAAGCTTCACCCGCAAACATTTTGTAGAAAATGGCCAAGGCTTCGCTTGCCAAGTTATGGCCTGACTGCACCAATGCACTGAGCGCATTAAAGCGATCCGTCATATTGCCGGCTTTGGTGAAATGCAAAAGCGCTCTGTGCGCCCAGGTGTTGTCATTTGTTTGCACGCCGTGCAAGCACAACATGGTCAAGGCTAAGCCGCTGAGGGCACGGCGACCACTAGAGACAGGGTCAGGCTGGTAAATGCCGTTGTCACGATGCGCATCGAACGCCCACACCCAATCGGCATGCAAGGCGCTAGCCAATTGCAAGCGCATGGCTTCACGCACTGCATGTACACGCTGTGGATCGACCACGCTGAGTTGCTCGGAGATGTAAGACTCGGAAGGTAGGGTGAGCACCAGTTCTTTAAACGCGGCGTCTAGGGTGGGGTGTTTGAGAACAAGCGATAAGCTGTCTAGCAATGCAGGGCTTAAAACCGCATGCGGTGCTTCATCAGAACTAATGGCTTGGAGCGCAGCTTGCAAACAAAGTTGTTGCGCGGCCTCCCATTGGTTGAAAGGATCCGAGTCGTGCGCGAGTTGGACCAAGCGTTGCTCAGTCGTGACGTCTAGCTGTAACACCACAGGTGCGCTGAATTCGCGCAACAAAGACGGTACGGGGGCTTGGCCATCACGGATGTCTAAGTCGTCAAAGTCAAAACTTTGTGTGGCTTGCGTCAGTACCAACAATTGCGTGGGCAAAATCTCGCGACCATCCGCGGCTAAAAGACCCAAGCTCACGGGAATAACAAAAGCTTCTTTGGCGGTTTGACCGACGCTAGGCTCACAACTCTGGCTGAGTGTGAGCGTGTAGCGCTTAGTCGTCGCATCAAACACGCCAGACGCTTTGACGCGTGGAGTGCCCGCTTGGGCATACCAGCGTTTGAATGGATCAAGGTGTTGGGCAAGTGCAGAGCCTGGGTTTGCGTCAGCTATGCATTGTGCGAAGTCATCGCAGGTGACCGCTTGGCCATCATGTCGTTCAAAGTAGAGTGCCATGCCCTTGGCAAAACCTTCTCTGCTGGTGAGCGTTTGCATCATGCGCACCACTTCGGCGCCTTTTTCATAAATCGTGACGGTGTAGAAGTTGTTGATTTCTACATAGCTGTCAGGTCGTACCGGATGCGCCATCGGACCTGCGTCTTCGGCAAATTGCACGGTGCGCAACAAGCGAACATCTTCAATGCGTTTGACAGCTTTGGCAGAAGCCGCAGCGACAGGGTTATCTTTTAGCGCTTGCGCTGCAAGATCTTGACTGAACTCTTGGTCGCGGAAAACGGTCAAGCCTTCTTTGAGTGAGAGTTGAAACCAGTCGCGGCATGTGATGCGGTTGCCAGTCCAGTTATGGAAATATTCGTGGCCCACAACGCTCTCGATATTGGCGTAGTCAGTATCGGTTGCAGTAGACGAATTGGCTAGTACAAACTTGGTGTTGAAAATATTCAAGCCCTTGTTTTCCATGGCGCCCATATTGAAGTCGCTGGTGGCAACGATCATGAAACGCTCTAGGTCCAAGCTCAAACCAAAACGGTGCTCGTCCCATGCCACGCTGGCCATCAAGGAATTCATCGCATGTTCGGTTTTGTCTAGATCGCCAGGACGAACATAAACCTGCAACAGATGTTCTTTGCCAGAAGGGGCTTTGATACGTTGTTCGCGGCATACCAACTGCCCTGCGACCAACGCGAAGAGGTAGCAAGGTTTTTTATGTGGGTCGACCCATCTAGCAAAGTGACGGCCTTCTTCTAAATCACCAGTTTCCAACAAGTTCCCGTTGCTCAACAAAACGGGGTAAGCCTTTTTGTCTGCCCGCAGCGTGACGCTGTAACTAGACATGACATCGGGACGGTCTAGAAAGTAGGTGATGCGTCGAAAGCCTTCTGCTTCACATTGGGTGAAGAAGGAGTCATTGCTCACATACAAACCGGTCAACGCAGTGTTTTTGATCGGAAAACAGGTGGTGAAGATTTCCAAGTGAATGGGTGCATCACCTTCGGGCAAATTTTCCAGCACCAATTTGTCACCGTCCATCTTGAACGAGGTGCCTTGGCCGTTGACCAAGACGCGCGAGAGGTTAAGACCGTCACCGTCCAATCGCAAGGCTTGTGCGGGAACAGCTGAATTGCGACGCAACACCATTTTGTTGAGCACGCGGGTTTTGGCGGGGTCTAGGTCAAACGTTAGATCGACGCTGTCTATCCAAAACGCGGG
>JAGWXI010000050.1 GCA_018969975.1 Burkholderiales bacterium | reverse complement strand
ATGACCTGCAAGACTCAGGTTGTGGGGCTATTGATATGGCATTACTGGCATCTGCGCTGATTACAGAAAACGCCAAGATTTGGACGCAGGATAAAAAGCTTGATGTTCTAGCTAAGAAGTTGGGGGTTTCGTTCAAGCCTAAACTTCATTGATCAATATCTCTGCCGAACAAAATTACCAAAGAATCTGATAAATACTGCTGTATTGATCAGTCCATAAACGGATGTTTGGGCGATCGCGATCTTCTTCAACTATTTTTTGCCCAGAATCACTTACGATGGTTCGATGTACAGACTTAAATTCTTTTAAATACAACTTATCCTCTGTTGCAATAAAGTACTGGTTACGTTTTACCAATCTAGCTTCATCAAGATCTTGAAACTTATAGCGATAACCCAGTCCAAGCGCTGCAGTTTGGGCTTTTACAACTGGAAATAAGTTGAGGTATGCATTGGTTATGTTGATAACAATGAATCCGTTATGTTTAAGATGCTTTTTATAAATCGCAAAAGCTTCTTGCGTCAGCAGATGAATCGGAACAGAACCTCCAGTAAAAGCATCTAGAACAATGACGTCATACTTAACGCTTTCATGTAAACGTTCAAACTGTATGCGCGCATCACCCAAAGTAATATGCATTTCCTTAGCTTTGGAAGCTGCAAGATTGTCAAACCACGTTTGCGCTACACGCACTGCATCAGGATTGATTTCAAAGTAATCAAATCTATCTTGCTCTCGTGCGTAATTTGCTAATGTTCCCGCGCCCAGTCCAATTAGTCCGACATGAAGAGGTTTATCACTTCGGTGCAAATAGCTGAACGTATCACCTACTCCGCTTTCAGGTCCGTAGTATGTTGCAGGCTGATAGCGAAGATTCTGACTTTGAAACTGTATGCCGTGTTTTATTTGCCCGCTCAAAAAGACCCTATGATCAAGTTCTGGCTGCTCAGGATACTTCAAATCTTGCACAGTAATGGTTCCATAAAAATTGCGCGATTGATCAAGATTCAATACTACTTGGTCTAAAGGCGCATTACTATTTTCGCGAAAAGAATTAAAAACAATAAAAGAAAGACTGACCATAAAAAATAAAACAACACCCAGTTTATTCGTCACTGAACCCACTAATTTCGATGAAGAACACCATTGACGGAGAGCCAACTGAAGCCAAGTCAAATCGCGCAGCAAAACAGAAAAACACAACATAACGGTACCCAATATCGCCATGGGCCATTCGTAATAATCATTAAAAAGATACGTGGCAAATAAAGTAACAAATATGCCGCCACAAGCGCCCCCTAACGACATACATATATAAAACTCAGTCAAATATCTAATATCACGTGGCCGACGCCTATACAACTCGCCATGGCATAACAAACACACAAAGAACAAAAGAAGATAGTGCATGATGCGTAGCTCAGAAACACCATAGTCCCATTCAAAATTCAACCAATTGGGTATTGCATCGCGACCTGTTGTGACACATAAAACGATAAGAAGAAAGAAAACAGTGGGGACAGGCCGATACCAACGAGGATGATCAAAAGTCAAAATAAAGGTAAGGAGATAAATCCCCAAGGTCGTGATCCATAGACTGGGCTCAGGCGCAATGTTGTGACTAACCTGATCCGTTGTTGCTATAAATATGAGCGATGCAAGAGCCGGTAAAAAAACCCAACCTAAACGTGTAAATACCGTGATATCTGACTGAACCTCACTATTTTCGGTGCGATTATTTTTATTTGTTATTGGAGTTGCGGACTGACCTAACCCCATAGCCAACGGTATGCACATTAAAAAAAATACATAAAACCCCAAACTCCACCATCGACTTATTTGGTCAAGATTAAAAAAAGGCTCAAATAGATAAGGAAATGAAATAAGAGCAGCAAACGAACCAATATTTGAAATTGCATAAAGTCGGTAAACCGACTTCGCGGCTGATGTGTGCGAAAACCAATGTTGTAGCAACGGTCCCGTCGTAGCCAAACAAAAATATGGTGTTCCAATGCTGACTGCAAGAATGATGAGCACTTGAAGCGCAGGCATCTCCTCTCCACTTGGCTTCCACTGAGCCTGCGGCAGTATGTTTGCCGCCAGTAAAGCCCCACTGAAAATTAATGCAATGTGAATAATCGACTGAAGTCTTCTAGAAGAAAGACGCGTCAACACATGTGCATAGACATATCCAGCAAATAACAAACATTGAAAAAATAACATGGCAGTTGTCCATACGGCTGGACTGCCACCAAACCATGGCAATATATATTTACTGATCATGGGTTGGATTTGAAACAAAAGAAAAGCACTACAGAAAATAGTCAGTGCAAAAAGAATCAAAACAAATAAAGGGGTTCTACTAGTGTGCATAAGTTCCATCATGCCCACCAAATAGATAGCGGAACTGCCCACAAGTTATTACCAAACGCAATCACCTCTCGCCCTGCATAAAGCACAACACCATTTTTGAAAATACCACTTTCGGTTTCTTGTAAGTGACGTAAACCTTTAAAGTCTTTGCTCTCCACAGTAGCACTGGCTTTGACTTCAATGCCAGTGATTTGACCTATGCGGTTTTCCAGAATGAAGTCAACCTCGATATGAGATAGGTTGCGGTAGTGCCATAACGTAAGGCGTTGCTCTGAAAAAGCAATATGCTTGATCAACTCTGACAAAACTAATGTTTCAACTGAACTACCCATTAGACTGGGTTTTTTAGCAAAACTATCTGAGTTAGTTCCCATGAAGTGACACAACAAACCGCTGTCAGGAAGAAAAACTTTAGGTGTCTTTACAAGGCGCTTATTCGCGTTACGAGCCCAAGGTTGCACACGCACCACCAAAAATAGCATCTCCAATAGAGCAAAGTAACGCTTAAGTGTGGTTTGTGTGATGCCTGCGGTACGAGACAACTCTGAAAAATTAAGAAGCATTGCACTTCGGACAGCTAATAAATGCAACAAATTGGGAATTTCAGTCAACTGCTCTATGTTGGCTAGCTCCCTTACATCTCGCTGCAAAATAGCTTGCACGTAAGCATCAAACCAAGCTGTGCGACGAGATGCACTGGTTCGCGTTACTGCATCAGGATATCCGCCTGCGAGCAAATTCACGACAAGATCTTCTCGATTGCAAGTAGGTATGTTCATTCCTGTGAAATTACATTGAAACAGAACATCAGCTCGGTTTAGTGCTGGGCTATCTGCAAGCTCAGCAACTGAGAGAGGCCACAAGGACAAAACTTCCATGCGTCCTGCTAGGGAGTCAGCCATACCTGGTAAAAGCATTACATCTGCAGATCCCGTAAGTAAAAAACGGCCAGGTTGACGGTCTCGGTCTACGGCAGCTTTGATAGGTAAGAAAATTTCAGGTGCTCGTTGTACTTCATCTAATGTGATTGGACCCTGCAAACCATTGATAAATCCAGAGGGATCTGATTTCGCTGCGTTGAGAACAGCTGAATCATCAAGCGTCAAGTAACGACGCGGCTTTGCACCTGGTGTTGTCAAACTCTGAACAAGCGTGCTCTTTCCGCTTTGACGAGCGCCATTGATAACAACTACTGGAGTGTCAGCTAGGCTTTCTGTAACGAGTGGAGCAATGTGTCTGGGATGCATGCCCCTATTCTAATAGTTGAAATTCAGCCACGCAGTGGATGATTATTAGCCATTAAATTTTTTGTTATATGAAAAATCGCTGGGAAACTCATTCCCACTCAATAGTAGCCGGCGGCTTACTAGAAACATCCATCGTCACCCGATTAATCCCGCGCACCTCATTGATAATGCGTCCCGAAACCTTCTTCAACAGGGCATAAGGCAGTTCAGCCCAATCGGCCGTCATAAAGTCACTGGTTTGCACAGCGCGCAGAGCCACTACATATTCATAGGTTCTGCCGTCACCCATTACACCCACACTTTTCACAGGCAAGAAAACCGTGAAGGCTTGGCTAGTGAGGTCGTACCAAGATTTACCAGTTGCATCATCACGGAAGTTACGCAACTCTTCGATAAAAATCGCATCGGCTCTACGCAGCAAATCGGCATATTCTTTTTTCACTTCACCAAGAATTCTGACGCCCAAGCCAGGCCCAGGGAACGGATGGCGGTACACCATTTCATGCGGCAGTCCAAGCGCCACGCCTAACTCGCGTACCTCGTCTTTGAAGAGATCACGCAGGGGCTCGAGCAACTTCAAACCCAATTGCTCAGGCAATCCACCCACGTTGTGGTGGCTTTTAATGGTGACTGCCTTTTTACTTTTTGCGCCACCCGACTCAATCACATCTGGATAAATCGTGCCTTGGGCTAAGAAGGTAGCGCCCTTGTGGCCACCGTCGCCAGCTTTCAATTTGGCAGCTTGCTCTTTGAACACGTCTACAAACAATCCGCCGATGATTTTGCGTTTGGCCTCAGGGTCACTTACCCCAGCCAGTTTTCCTAAGAAGAGATCGCTCGCATCCACACGAATAACTTTTGCCTGAAGTTTGCCAACAAACATCTCCATGACCAAATCGCCTTCGTTCAAACGCAAAAGGCCGTGGTCAACAAACACACACGTCAATTGGTCACCAATCGCGCGGTGTATCAAAGCGGCTGCAACCGATGAATCAACTCCACCTGACAAACCCAAGATAACTTCTTCATCCCCCACTTGTTGGCGAATCAACTCCACCGCTTCGGCCACGTGATCACGCATCACCCAATCGGGTTTTGCGCCACAGATATCGCGCACAAATCGGTTGAGCATGGCTTGGCCTTGCACCGTATGCGTCACCTCAGGGTGAAACTGCACTGCATAAAACTTTCGGGCTTCGTCTGCCATGCCTGCGATAGGGCAACTTGGCGTACTGGCCATGACTTTGAAACCTGCTGGCAGTTCGGTCACCTTATCGCCATGGCTCATCCATACCTGGAGCATGCCATGGCCTTCGGCCGTGGTGAAGTCTGCAATGTCTTTGAGAAAAGCGGTGTGCCCATGTGCGCGCACTTCGGCGTAACCAAATTCACGGGATTGCCCACTTTCTACTTTTCCGCCGAGTTGCTGCGCCATGGTTTGCATGCCATAGCAAATGCCCAGCACGGGAATTCCCAATTGAAAGACCACATCGGGTGCGTTGTCAGTGGTTTCTTCGTACACACTGGCATGGCTGCCAGACAAAATGACGCCTTTTAAATTGCCGTCAGCTGCATAAGAACGCACCCATTCTTCACTGACATCACAGGGATGCACTTCGCAGTAAACATGGGCCTCGCGCACGCGGCGAGCAATGAGTTGGGTGACTTGGGAGCCGAAGTCAAGAATGAGAATTTTGTGGTGTGACATCAATAAAAAAGGGCCTTAAGTGGCCTTGGGACTTATTGTCTCAAAAAACAAAACCGCCCCAAGAGGCGGCTTGATAAAAGGTTTAAGTGTTAATTCTGTTTATTGCGCGCGGTAGTTGGGCGCCTCTTTGGTGATCTGCACATCATGAACGTGGCTCTCGCTGATGCCTGCGGTAGTGATTTCAACAAATTCAGCTTTGTTTTTCATATCGTCTATGGTGGCGCAACCGCAATAGCCCATACTGGCGCGAATACCACCAGCCATTTGAAAAATGATGCTGATCATGGAGCCCTTGTAAGGCACACGCCCTTCAATACCCTCTGGCACCAGTTTGTCAGCATGGGGGTTGCCTGTGCTCGATTCTTGGAAATACCGATCTGCACTTCCTTGCTGCATTGCACCAATCGAGCCCATTCCGCGGTAGCTCTTATAACTGCGGCCTTGGTACAAAATAACTTCACCTGGTGCCTCTTCCGTACCAGCAAACATGCCACCCATCATCACGCTAGACGCACCTGCTGCCAAGGCTTTTGCGATATCACCGCTGTAGCGAATACCACCATCTGCAATCAAAGGCACGCCCGTACCTTGTAAGGCGGTGGCCACGCTATCGATCGCCATGATTTGTGGAACGCCTACACCAGCGACTATGCGGGTTGTACAAATAGAGCCGGGGCCAATACCCACTTTCACTGCATCCGCCCCCGCTTTGACCAAGGCCAATGCAGCCGCACCTGTTGCAATATTTCCGCCCACTACATCGATGTGCGGGTAGTTTTGTTTGACCCACTTGACGCGCTCGATCACGCCGTGGCTGTGTCCGTGTGCAGTGTCGACCACGATGGCATCCACCCCAGCCTTGACCAAAGCTTCCACGCGCTCTTCTGTGCCCTCGCCTACCCCTACTGCGGCACCCACGCGCAAACGTCCTTTAGCGTCTCGAGCAGCATTGGGAAAGCTGGTTTGCTTGGTGATGTCTTTTACGGTGATGAGTCCTTTGAGTTCAAACGCGTCATTGATTACCAATAAACGCTCTAGTTTGTGTTTGTTCAACAAAGCTTTGGCTTGTTCGGGAGTAGTACCTTCTGGCACTGTTACCAAGCGCTCACGTGGCGTCATGATTTCTTGAATGTGCACGTCATAACGGCTCTCAAAACGTAAGTCACGGTTAGTCACGATGCCGACCACTTTGCCACCATCACAAACCGGAAAACCTGAAATGCCCAACTCTTGTGACAACGCAAGTACTTCTCGTACCGTGTGGGTGGGCGTAATGATCACTGGATCAAGCAACACACCGCTTTCATAACGTTTGACTTTGGCAACTTCTGCTGCTTGTTCAATCGCTGTCAGGTTTTTATGCACGATTCCCATTCCACCCTCTTGGGCAATGGCAATCGCTAAACGCGATTCAGTGACGGTGTCCATGGCTGCAGAGACCAAGGGAAGGTTGAGCGCAATATTGCGCGAAAAAATGGTGGCGAGGGAAGTGTCCTTAGGCAGGACTTGCGAGTAGGCGGGCACCAGCAACACGTCGTCGAAGGTGAGGGCTTTGCCAAGAAGGCGCATGGGTAAGCTCCAAAGATTATTATCTTAATAGAATGGCCATCTGCTCTGTATACAAATAATCAAGAGCGCTTGGTCAAAGGCAAATTCAATAACAAGTTTTGTGGTTTGAGCTGAAGCCGTTGATGGGCGTCCATGGCCATGGCCAAATAAACTGGCTTGCCGCGCACCTGGACAGACATATCGTTGCAATCTAGAAAACGCAGCGAAAACAAGCACAACATGCGCTCCATTTTTTCTGCATCCACCTCTTCACCTTGGTACAGCGCATTCAAAACACCACTGGCTTGCGCATCTAGACCTACATGCCAAACCCACTGGTCATCGTCGATATCTTTTTCAGTTTGTATGCGCACTGATACACCCAAGAAGTGCTTAATCCACAGCGCCATGACATCGCATAGAGCGTCTAAGGCAGGTTGCCCATGGTTGAGTTGCACAGCCCAATCGAAGTTCTCACTTCGAGACCAATATTCGTCAGCTGATTCTGGTTGCAGCACATCGAGGTCTACGCTTTTGAGTTTGATACCGCCCTTTTGTAGCAAATCACCCAAGGTACCAAAACTACTTTGCGTAGCAAGTCGCTCCACTGTTTCTTCATCAGCCGCCATCACAACGCCATCATCTAGCACTGTTATTTTTTGCGTACGAAAAAACATCTCAGCGATTCGCACTTGCATGGCCGTTGCATCATCTTTAAGAATATGGCGCAACAATATTTGGCTGATTTGATGCACCAACAATGGCGGAACATCGACGCCACTTCCTTGGAAAAGCGCTAAATAACTTGCCTCCAAAGTCGGATGGGCCAAAATGCGTTGCCTAAAACGCAGCCACACCGCATAGTTGTCACGCGCATCTGCATCTTGCAAGCTAGCAAGTTGATCTTGCTTAATTTCCCTGCGGGGATCGTCTGACAAATATTGGTGGAGTTCAATTTCAGCCGCACAAGATGTCTCAATGGGAGCGAGTTCAGGGCGCTCTAACAAAAACCGCAGAAATTCATCCGTCACCACCAAATGGCCCTCAGCATTGGTTTGGAGAAACGCATAGCCAGATTGAAGCCAGTAGTTATGTGCCATTCAATATCCTGGTTTAGCGCCCTTTCGGCGCGTTGCAAACAAGCCAGCTGCACGGGATCCTTGTTGTTGAAAACGCTCTCTTCGAGCGACTTTCGGATCAACTTTTAGAGGTCGGTATATTTCAAGACGGTCTTTGTCGCGCAACATACAGTCTTGTGTTACGGGCTTGCCCCAAATGCCAAGTGACCAGTACCCATCGCCTGTCAATACATTGTGTGGAAAATTTTCAAAGGATTGACAAGCTAAAAGCGCGTCCTTGACGGTAGTCGCTGGTAACAACTCCAACAGGTGCTCACTTACTTTTCGAGCATACCTTGAATAAACCACAGTAATTTGCAAATGATTAGAGGTCTTCATTCGTAGACTTTTTCTGCACGTTGCACAAACGCGTCGATCAAGGTTGCGGCTATCTTGTCAAATAGTGGGCCAACCAATGCACCAAACATGCTCTCAAAGCTGTAGTGCAAAGTTAGTTCTACGCGACAAGCCCTTTGTTCTAAGGAGCTATCCGCTTGCGTTAGGGGATAAAAATCCCACGTGCCATCCAATTGTTTAAATGGACCGTCGATCAAAGACAACTTCACTTGTCTACCCTGCGTATGTAAGTTACGTGTGGTGAAGCTTTTATGGAATCCACCCAAGGCCATACCAATCTCAGCCACCATGCCGGTTGCATCTTGCGAGACAATACGCGTTTTGTCGCACCAAGGTAAAAACTGCGGATACGAGGCCACATCGGTCACCAGCGCAAACATTTCTTCCGCGCTGAACCAAATAAGAACGGACTTGTGAACTGTTTTCATAGAATAGGTTGCATTGTATGAAGACATCTAGCCCCATTTAGCTTTCATGGCCACTAAAAAACCAGCGCCTCCAGCGCGCATTGCTGATAACAAAAAAGCTGCCTATAACTATTTTTTTGAAGAAAAATTCGAGGCAGGCATGGTCCTGCAAGGTTGGGAAGTGAAAGCTGCGCGCGAAGGCAAGGTGCAATTGACCGATGGTTATGTGGTGGTGCGCGATGGTGAATTATTTGTCATTGGCTGTCAAATTAACCCATTGCATACTGCCTCTAGCCATATCAGCCCTGATGCGGTTCGCACCAAAAAACTATTGATGAAAAAGGACGACATCAAACGTTTGATCGGTAAAGTCGAGCAAAAAGGCTATACCTTGGTGCCTGTGAATCTGCATTGGAAAAATGGCAAGATCAAATGTGAAATTGCTTTAGCCAAGGGGAAAGCCGAACACGACAAACGTGACACCATCAAAGACCGCGAAGGCAAGCGTGAAGTCGAACGCGCCATGAAATCACGTAACCGTTAAATTTTTTGGGCGTTTTTTTGTCCAGACCATAACGCCACAACGCCACATGTGCTGACGATCAGAAGTAACCACAAGCCGTAGCTATATCCTTCGCTAGGCGACCACAACAAGCCCATCAACAGAGGGGCCGATGCTCGTGCAATAGCCATGGGCACACCCAAAATTCCGTTGAGACTTCCCATATGCGACTTGCTGACATATTCCGCCATCACTGTTCCTTTGACAATCGTCAACATGCCATTGCCTAAACCGTAAAACGCAACAAACACTAGGCAGCCGAAAACTTCGCCATGCCCCAAGATAAGCGCAAACAATCCAAGCGGTATCAAGACGGTTACCCACCTGTTGGAGGTGTGTACATCAATCTTGTGCTCCAGCATGTATAGACCTAAGCGTCCAACCACTTGTAATAAGCCAATGCTTGCAGGTATGGCGATTGCCCAAGCTTCATGCATTCCTGATTCGCGCAGCAAACTCACCATGTGTGCTGGTAATGCAGACGTAGCAGCCATCATTAAAACGACAAAACAACTCAATTGCCAAAAAACAGGGTTGCGCATAAATTGCCAAACGGATAGTTGCGCACTTTCTGTGTCGTGAAAATGGGTGGGGTCGTTGTCTTTATTTTGTTTTAAAAATATTGACTTAGCGCCGCGCAACAAATAAAAATGGATAGGTGCGCAGACAAAAAAATGAAGTGCTGCAATCATCCACATGGTTTGTCGCCAGTCAAGTGCTTCAATCGTCCAAGCTACCAGGGGAATAAATACCGTACTGGCCAAACCCCCCAAAAAAGACAATGTGATGATGGCCCGTCTAAAGTGATCAGGAAATCGCCGAGTCAGTACCGCAAAAGCTGGGGGGTAAAGCGTGCACGCCATAGCCACACCCAGCATTGTCCAAATCACATAAAACTGGGCCATGGTGTGGATTAAGCTGTGTGCGAGAAGCAGTAAGCCTACTAATAAAGAACCGGCTGTCATGATGAGGCGTTCATGCCCCTTATCTATCCAGCGCCCAATGAAAAATGCCAACAAACCTTCGGTCAATAGCATCAAGCTAAAGCCCAAGGACGATTGAGCACGCGTCATGTCTAACGCCTTTTCTAATGGCGCCATGAACAAGGCAAAGCCATAAAAAATACTGCCCCAGGTAATCAGTTGGGCGACAGACAAAATCCACACAAACCGTGTGTCACTTCGACTCAGTTGCAACGGAATTAACTTTCTTGTAATTACTTTTTCTTGCGTGGAGGCAAACCAGTGTGTTGGGTCAACACACGTCCCCTAGGCACTACCGTACTATTTTTACGGCGAGCGCTGGTGTAATTTCCGTCGGTCACGGGTTGGAATGTAGGGATGAGATGTTGCTTGCCATTGCCAATCAAATCAGCACGTCCCATCGCCTTGAGCGCCTCACGCAATAAGGGCCAATTGTTCGCATCGTGGTAGCGCAAAAAGGCTTTGTGCAAACGACGGCGTTTTTCGCCACGCACGATATCAACAGAATGGCTTTGACGTGTCACACGTGCCAGAGGGTTTTTACCCGAGTGGTACATCGCCGTCGCGGTGGCCATGGGACTGGGATAAAACGTTTGCACTTGGTCTGCGCGAAAGCCATTGCGTTTGAGCCACAAAGCAAGATTCATCATGTCGTTATCACTGGTTCCCGGGTGCGCAGCAATGAAATAAGGCACTAAGAACTGCTTCTTGCCAGCCTCGGCGCTGTATTTGTCAAACATTTGCTTGAACTTGTCGTAGCTACCGATACCGGGCTTCATCATCATCGACAAAGGACCGCCCTCGGTGTGCTCTGGTGCAATTTTTAAATAACCACCCACATGGTGGGTCACCAATTCTTTGACATATTCAGGTGATTGCACCGCTAAGTCGTAGCGTAATCCTGAACCGATCAAAATTTTCTTAACACCTTTGAGCTCGCGAGCACGACGGTACATGTGTATCAATGAGCTGTGGTCGGTATTGAGGTTTTGGCAAATTCCTGGGTATACACAACTCGGTTTGCGGCAAGCAGATTCAATCTCTGGGCTTTTGCAACCAATGCGGTACATGTTGGCTGTGGGGCCACCTAAATCAGAAATAACCCCGGTGAAGCCTGGCACCTTGTCGCGTATGTCTTCAATCTCGCGGATGACAGAGTCTTCGCTTCTGCTTTGAATAATGCGCCCTTCGTGTTCTGTGATGGAGCAAAAAGTACACCCCCCAAAACAACCGCGCATGATGTTGACGCTGAAACGAATCATTTCCCATGCAGGAATTTTGGTTTCGCCATCGTGACCGCCGCTTGCATCGGCATACGTAGGATGGGGAATTCTTGCATATGGCAAGTCAAAGACCAAATCCATTTCAGCGGTGGTCAACGGTATGGGCGGTGGGTTGACCCATACATCGCGTGCAGTCGTACCTTCGCCATGGGCTTGCACCAAACAACGCGCGTTGCCCGGATTAGTCTCTAAATGCAAGACACGGTTGGCATGGGCATACAAGACGGGGTCAGATTTCACCTGCTCATAGCTTGGCAATCGAATGACACTTTTTTCTCTAGGTGGGACTTTGAGCTTGCCTTTGCCTTGTAGACCTGGCAGATTGGGGTTGTCCACAAACTTAATGGGTTGAGGCTTTTGATCAAGAAGTCTCCCAGCAACCTGTTGTTGATTGGCCGCATCTGCGACCGCTTGCGCCTCGTCTTCACGGGCACAACTCTGTCCTTGTTGCTTGGCCACTTCACTGACCATGAGGTAAGGATTAACATGCGCTTCCACCCTACCCGGTTCATCAATATTGGATGAGTCAATTTCAAACCAACCCTCTGGGGTTTGGCGCCTTACAAATGCAGTGCCACGCACATCGGTGATATTTTGAACGGGCTCTTTGTTGGCTAAGCGGTGCGCAATTTCAACAATGGCACGCTCTGCGTTGCCATACAACAGCAAGTCACATTTGCTGTCGACCACAATCGAGCGCCGCACTTTGTCTGACCAATAGTCGTAATGCGCGATACGTCGCAGCGATCCTTCAATCCCACCCAAAATAATGGGCACATCGCTATACGCTTCTTTGCAGCGTTGGCTATAGACCAAGGCTGCGCGGTCTGGCCGCTTGCCACCAATATCACCGGCCGTATAGGCATCATCACTTCTGATTTTTCGATCTGCCGTGTAACGGTTGATCATCGAATCCATATTGCCAGCAGTCACACCGAAAAATAAATTGGGTTTGCCTAATACTTTGAAAGGGTCTGCACTTTGCCAATCTGGCTGCGCAATGATGCCTACGCGAAATCCTTGGTTTTCCAGCATGCGACCAATCACGGCCATGCCAAAGCTGGGGTGATCCACGTAGGCGTCGCCCGTCACGATGATGATGTCGCAACTATCCCAGCCAAGTTGCTGCATTTCATCGCGACTCATCGGCAAAAAGGGCGCCGTGCCAAAACGAGCCGCCCAGTACTTGCGGTAACTGTTTAGCGGCTTAGCATTTCTCGGAAAAAAAGAGACGTCTGTGTAGGCGTTCATAAGGCTTTTAGTTAGCCCTCAAGTGTACGGGTTAGCCCTAAAAAGCGTATAAGCAGGGCTTTATTTCTTGGGCTCTTGATGGCCACCAAACTGCTTGCGCATGGCAGACAATATTTTGTCGGCAAATGTGCTCACTTGGCGCGAGCGAAAACGCGCAAACAATGCAGCAGACAACACGGGAACTGGAACAGCCTCTTCAATCGCAGCATTGATGGTCCATCTGCCTTCACCAGAATCTTGCACATGGCCTGAATAAGAGGCTAGCTCTGGATCTTCCGCCAAGGAAATAGCTGTTAAATCTAACAACCACGACGACACCACGCTACCCCTGCGCCAT
Organism: Burkholderiales bacterium; assembly: GCA_018969975.1. Lineage (GTDB taxonomy): Bacteria > Pseudomonadota > Gammaproteobacteria > Burkholderiales > Burkholderiaceae_C > Limnohabitans. Next base: position 5,386 of record JAGWXI010000050.1, on the reverse strand, counting down.
AACTCGGTGATATCGGCCAAATCTAGTTGGTAGCGTCTTTCAGCCGGAATACTCTCTTGCCCCACCCCTTTGAGTACATCCATGCCTTCCGCATAGGCTTGCATCAAACCGTATTCAATACCGTTGTGCACCATCTTCACAAAATGGCCCGAACCAGCAGGCCCTGTGTAGAGATAGCCTTCTTCGGCAGTTGAGGCTTTGCCTTCACGACCAGGTGTGCGCGGAATGTTTCCAATTCCTGGGGCCAAAGATTTAAAGATGGGGTCCAGGTGGATAGCGGCGGATTGGTCGCCACCAATCATCATGCAGTAGCCTCGGTCTAAACCCCACACGCCGCCACTGGTACCTACGTCTAAATAACGTATACCTTTGGCCTTCAGCATTTGCGCGTGGCGCACATCGTCTTGAAAGTTTGAGTTGCCACCATCAATCAGTATGTCGCCAGCTTCTAAGAGTTCGCTCAACTCAGAAATCGTACTTGCGGTAATCTCCCCCGCAGGCAGCATCACCCATATGGCACGCGGTTTAGGCATTTGCTCAACCATATGCGACAAGCTTTTGCTGGAAGTTGCGCCTTCTTTTGCCAACTGCGCGACGTTGTCGGGATTCACGTCATAGACCACCGATGTGTGTCCATGCTGCATCAATCGCCGCACAATATTGCTGCCCATTCGACCTAAACCAATCATTCCTAGTTGCACGTTTTCTCCAATTACTTATTCATAGTGCACTGTATATGCAAAGCAGATTCATATGCTTTCTGTTACTTCTAAGCCATAGCTTCCACTATCGCCGCTTCACCCCATAAATGCGTGACAACATATTGCACATGGGCGACATTGCCCGTTGTGAAAAAGTGTGTCGTTCCAATGGGGTTTGCACCCATACGGCGGTTGTCACCTAAGCGTCTAAACAACTCTGTAGCTACCGCAACCGCAGGGTCGACCAGAGTAACGTCGTTACCCACAATGCGTTGCAAGCTGTCTCGCAAAAAGGGGTAATGCGTGCAACCTAGCACCAAGGTGTCCACCCCTTGTTCCATCAAGGGTTCCAAAAATTGGCGTAGTAATGATTCCGTGTCCGGACTATGTAAGTCAGCTTGCTCCACTGCCTCCACCCAGCCTGGACACGCTTGCAACAAGATGCGCTTATCCGTGCCATGCTCTTGACATAAACGCGCTACGCTTTCACTTTGTAAGGTTTGGGTAGTAGCAAGAACTCCCACAACACCTGATCGCGTGGTGTTGGTTGCTGGTTTGATAGCCGGTTCAATTGCAACCACAGGAATATGGGTTTGTTCACGCAAATGGCGGATGGCAACCACGGTGGCGGTATTGCAAGCAACGGTGATGGCCTTCACACCGGATGACGCCAACCAGTTGCCAATCGTCAAAGTTCGCTGGGTAATGTGCGCTTCAGACTTATCTCCATAGGGTGCGTGGCCTGAATCGGCCACATACACCAAATTCTCAGCGGGTAAGGCATCACGTATAGCGCGCAATACCGACAAGCCTCCCACTCCAGAATCAAAAACTCCGATAGCATCTGCAAACGGCTTAAAAGATGGATCGGGCGAAGACATATGGTCTATTTTCCTCGATTCACTATTTAGTCATCGGTTTAGCTTTAAATTACTTCTCTCTAAGTTGTTTGCAATTATTATGAAACCTATGCAACACCCGAATCTCCAAAATTCCTATGACATCATTATTTTTGGTGGCGCTGGCGATTTATCTTTCCGAAAATTGCTACCAGCACTCTACATGGCCCACGCCCATGGCAAATTAGAAGCCGATACCCGCATCATTGGTATCGGAAGACAGTCTTGGAATCGCAAACAGTATTTGGACTTTATCAACGAACAGTCACCGCCTTTTATTCAAGCGAACGAATTCAAACAAGATGATTGGGAAAGTTTTTTAAGACGTCTGCAGTTTGTGCAACTCGATCTCACTAGCGCAGGTGACTATGCAAAACTCAAAGCGGTTTGTCATGAACTGCGCATGCGGGTTTTTTATTTGGCAACTGCGCCTAGTTTGTTTACCCAGATTTGCGCTAGTTTGTCGCAAGCAGGCTTAGTGGACACGCAGTCGCGTGTAGTGTTAGAAAAACCATTAGGCACAGACCTCGCATCTGCGCAAGCTATTAATGCGCAAGTTTCTCAATATTTTGCAGAAGAGCAGATCTACCGCATCGACCACTATTTAGGCAAAGAGACTGTGCAAAACCTGATGGTGCTGCGTTTTGGCAATGCCATTTTTGAACCCTTGTGGCGTGCGCCCTACATCAAGAGCGTCCAAATTACCGTCGCTGAAACCGTAGGCGTAGGAAGCCGCGCTGGGTTTTATAACGGCGCTGGGGCTATGCGCGATATGGTGCAAAACCATTTGCTGCAACTGTTATGCATTGTGGCGATGGAGCCACCTATCTCCATGAACGCCGATGACGTGCGTGACGAGAAACTCAAAGTACTGCGCTCACTACGCAAGATGGATTTGTCAGATATCAAACGCGACACAGTGCGTGGGCAATACACAGCCGGCAACAGCGAAGGCCTGGCTGCAAAAGGTTACCGTGAGGAAGTTAACGTGCCTCCCGATAGCCGAACTGAAACTTTTGTCGCTCTAAAGGCGCACATCAACAACGCACGTTGGGCGAACGTGCCGTTCTTTTTACGAACAGGAAAGCGCTTACAAAAAAGACAATCTGAAATCATCATTGAATTTTCTGAACAACCCTTTTCCATATTTGGCAGTGCTTCTCAACAACCGAACCGACTCATTATTAGCCTGCAACCAGAGGAATCAATCCAATTGCAGATGATGGTGAAGGAGCCTGGGTCCGGCATGAATATGAGCCCCGTGAACTTAGGGCTGGATTTGCAACTCTCTTCTGATAAGCGCCGCGCTGAGGCCTACGAGCGGCTATTGATGGACGTCATCAAAGGTCGTCTGACACACTTTATGCGAAGAGACGAACTAGAAGCAGCATGGACTTGGGTAGAACCCATCTTGCTTGGATGGGAAGCCTTGGATGACAAGCCACGCGAATACCCTGCTGGGAGTTGGGGACCTGCTGCTTCGTCTGCCTTGATGGCGCGTGAAAATCTTTGCTGGTTTGAGGAAAACTAAAAACCTTAGAACAACAGGTTGCCCCGCCTAAAATAACCAGATGCCAACGTTTATTCCACCGCAACAACGCCAAGCTTGGACAGCACTTGCAGCGTTGCCGGGCGCCACATCAAACCATTTACGCGATATTCTTGGTGACAAAGATCGTCAAGCCCGTATGCAAATTTCTGCTGCTGGTATCACGCTTGACTACTCACACCAGAGAGTCAATACAGATGTGATGGTGCAACTCTTGGCCTTGGCTGATGAGTCACATGTCAAAGACCAAGCTCTCGCTATGTTTCATGGTGAGGCCGTCAACCAAACTGAGAACCGTGCTGTTTTACACGTGGCATTGCGTGGTAGTCACACGCCCAATCCTCCTTGGGGCGAGGCTATTTCTTCGCAAGTTGCCGCTGAGTTATTGCGTGTCTGCCTTTTTGCAGAAAAAGTCCGTTCAAGAGCACTACTGGGTTTTAAACAAACGCCAATCACCGACGTTGTGAACTTAGGGATTGGCGGTTCCGATTTAGGCCCTCGTATGACCACGGGTGCGTTGGTCAACCAAACGCAGCCAATAGGTGGTCATCCTGTCAAAGTGCACTATGTATCCAATGTGGATGCATGGAGTTTATTCACCACCTTACAAAACTTAGACCCAAGCCGCACAGCTTTTGTGGTGCAAAGCAAAACATTCACCACACAAGAAACCATGACCTTGCTGGCATCGGCCAAGCAATGGTTATTGGATGGGGGCTGTCCTGATGCACAACTCCATCAGCATCTGGTTGCTGTGACCGCCAGTCCAGCGATCGCCGCATTGCATGGCTTCAACCCCGAACATATGTTCGAGTTTTGGGACTGGGTGGGCGGCCGCTATTCCATTTGGTCGGCCATTGGTCTTCCTTTAGCAATTGCCATTGGTTCATTTGGATTCCAAGAATTGTTAGCAGGTGCACGCGCCATGGATGAGCACTTTTTAAACGCTGCGCCGGATAAAAATATGCCCTTAGTCATGGCCCTCATGGACGTATGGAACACCAATTTTTTAGGTGCGTCGACCCATCTCATTGCCCCCTATGCTGCAGCCCTTAATAAATTTGCCAGCTTTCTACAGCAAATGGAAATGGAGTCCAATGGAAAAGGCACGCATATCGATGGCTCTAAAGTCGCTATCAAAACCGCACCTTTGGTTTGGGGCAGTCTTGGCATTGACGGGCAACACGCTTATTTCCAATTGATACACCAAGGGACACACTTGGTCCCCATTGACTTTATTGGATCGCGTGAAGAACACACGCCACTACCCTTGGCTGCCGAACATCACCGCGTCGTGATGCTCAATATGCAAGCCCAAGCCCAAGCTTTAGCCATCGGGCGCACTGAAGATGAAACGCTCAAAGTACTTCTTGAAAGTGGCTTGTCGACTAAAGAAGCGCAGCGTTTGGCCCCGCATCGCAGCTACCCTGGCAATATTCCAAGCAGCACCGTTTGGATGGATGCCCTCACACCGAGAACTCTTGGCGCACTGATTGCTCTGTATGAACACAAAGTGTTTTGCCAAGCGGCGATTTGGGGTATTCATGCATATGACCAATGGGGCGTAGAGCTTGGTAAAACGATTGCCAAAGAAATTGAAACCCGACAATGAATGGCCATGACTGAAGTGCCAGCGCTGCGCAATGCACCCACAAGTAACGCAGATCTTTTCCTCTCCTTCAACTGGCTAGCACTTCAAGGATTTGGTGGTGTTTTAGCCGTAGTGCAACGCGAGTTGGTTGAAAAAAAGAAGTGGCTCACACTAGAAGAATTCGTGGAAGATTGGTCTGTTGCACAAATACTGCCTGGCCCCAATGTGATCAATCTCGCATTGATGATCGGTGGCAAACATTTTGGATGGCGCGGCGCACTCTCTGCCTTGGCTGGTTTGCTATTGGTTCCGACTATTTTGGTGCTCATCCTTGCGAGCGCGATTGCAGGCGTTGCAGATTCAGAGGCGATGCAAGGCGCACTGCGCGGAATGGGGGCTGTCTCTGCAGGTTTGATCATGGCGACAGGCATCAAAATGTTTCCTGCTCTCAAAACCAACCCAATGGGACTTATTGCTTGCATTGCATTAGCAACAATCACATTTTTAGCAATTGCCATATGGCGACTGCCTCTGTCTTGGGTATTACTAACACTGGGACCACTTGCAAGCCTATGGGCTTGGCGCTGCATCACTAAAAGTGAAACAGTATGAGCATCACGCTGAACTTTCAAGACTGGCTTTCGCT
>JAGWXI010000139.1 GCA_018969975.1 Burkholderiales bacterium | reverse complement strand
CACTGGTGGCTCAAAAACAAACACGGAAGTCATGTGGTGCTCATGGGTGATGCTGTGCACACAGCCCATTTTGCGATTGGCTCGGGCACCAAATTAGCTCTGGAAGATGCCATTGAACTGACGCGCCAATTTGAAATTTACGGCTGTGAACCTGATCAGATTTCCAATGTACTGAGTAACTACCAAGAGAGCCGTCGCATTGAAACACTCAAAATTCAAAACGCAGCTTGGAATGCCATGGAGTGGTTTGAAGTTTGTGGTGAGCGCTATTGCGATCAACTTGAACCAGAACAATTTATGTATTCGATGTTGACGCGCAGCCAACGCATCAGCCACGAAAACCTAAGGCTGCGCGACAAAGCATGGCTAGAGGGCTATGAAAATTGGTTTGCTCAACGCGCCATAGGTGAGACGACCCCTGTCTTGACAAAAACACCTCCTATGTTCACCCCTTTTTCCTTGCGCTCTATTACCCTTAAAAACCGTGTAGTCGTCTCTCCCATGGCGCAATATTGCGCAAACGATGGAGTACCCACCGACTACCACTTGGTTCACCTCGGCGCGCGCGCTATGGGTGGTGCTGGCATGGTGTTCGCTGAAATGACTTGCGTGAGCGAGGATGCCCGCATTACCCCCGGTTGTCCGGGCTTGTGGAACGATGTGCAAACACTCGCATGGAAAAAAATCGTCGACTGGGCACATCTGCACAGCGAGGCTCGCATGGCGGTGCAGTTAGGTCATGCCGGTGCCAAAGGCTCCACAAGACGTGCTTGGGACGGCATTGACCAACCCTTGGCCGACGACGACACCGAGCCCAACTGGCCGTTGATTAGTGCCTCCCCCCAGCAATACATTGAGGGTGTGAGTCAAACCTCTCAAGCCATGACGCAAGCAGATATGGAGCGCGTGACCGCTGACTTTGTTGCAGCCACGCTTCGTGCTGCGCAAGCGGGCTTTGACTGGCTCGAATTACATTGCGCACACGGATATTTGTTATCAAGCTTTATATCACCGCTGACCAATCACCGTACCGATGCGTATGGCGGGATATTGGAAAACCGCTTGCGTTACCCACTGGCCGTGTTTAAAGCGGTACGCGCTGCATGGCCTGAGCATCTGCCCATGTCCGTGCGTATCTCTGCGCATGATTGGGTTGAAGGGGGCATCACTCCCGCCGATGCAGTGCTGATTGCCAAAGCCTTTAAAGCCGCTGGCGCTGATGTGATTGACTGTTCTTCCGGACAAGTCAGCAAGCTGGAAAAACCTGTATTTGGTCGCATGTTTCAAACACCGTTTTCAGACCGCATCCGTCAGGAGGCTGGCATTGCCACGATTGCGGTAGGTGCCATCAGCGAAGCCGATCACGTCAACAGCATCATTGCTGCAGGGCGGGCCGACCTGTGTGCGGTAGCACGCCCCCATTTGGCCAACCCCGCTTGGACCTTGACAGAGGCAGCGCGTATTGGTTACCAAGCCATGCCATGGCCCAAACCCTATATATCTGGCAAACGACAGCTAGAAACTAGTTTTGAGCGTGCTGCCGTTCAGGCTGCGATCGCCACTCCAATCAGCAAATAGCTATGCCCAATAACACTCCCTTCCTCCAACAACGCCATGCTGTTGTCACGGGCGCCTCACGCGGCATCGGTGCGGCCATTGCACGCGCACTTACGTTTGCTGGTGCACACCTCACCTTGATCGGCAGGTCACGTGATAGCTTAGAAATTATTGCTGCAGAACTACGAGGTTTGACGCGCGTTCATACTGAAGTTGTTGATATCACCGACAACACAGCGGTCAACTTGGCCATGCAAGCTGCCGAACAAGCGCTAGGTCCCATAAACATCTTGGTCAATAACGCTGGACAAGCCATCAGTCAGCCTTTCGACAAAACAGACTTGGCGATGTGGCAAACCATGATCACAACCAACCTCACTGGCACCTACAGTTGCACGCATGCAGCATTGCCGTCTATGTTGAAAGCGGCATCCAGCGGTACGCCTGGGCGTATCATTCATGTGGCTAGCACAGCAGGCCTACAAGGTTATGCTTATGTATCAGCCTACACCGCTGCCAAGCATGGCGTTATCGGTCTGACTCGCGCTTTGGCACTTGAGCTTGCGCGCAAAAACATTACCGTGAATGCCATTTGCCCAGGCTTTACCGACACAGATATGGTGCGATCGGCTATTGAAAATATCGTAGCCAAGACTGGTAAAACTGCGACGCAAGCGCGCGAGGCTCTAGCAGATCGAAACCCACAAAAACAATTGGTACAACCAGAAGAAATCGCCCAAACTGTTTTGTGGCTATGCGGTCCAGGAAGTGCTGCCATCAATGGGCAAGCCATCGCTATCGACGGCGGGGAGTTAGCGGGATGAATACGGTGACCGAGACCCAAGACCAAGAGCTACGTGCACACAAAGACCACCACGCCTCGCTGCGCTTATGGCTTCGTTTGCTCTCATGCACAACGCTCATCGAAGAGACTATTCGACAAAAATTACGCGAGAAATTTGACATCACACTACCGCGCTTTGACTTGATGGCGCAACTAGAACGTCACCGTGAAGGCCTGACGATGGGCGAGTTATCACGCCGCATGATGGTCAGTGGGGGAAATATCACCGTGATCGTGGACCAATTAGAAAAAGAACAATTGGTGCAACGTAAAGTAGCGTCCACCGACCGTCGATCGTTTCGGGTGCTACTCACCGCATCAGGCCGTAAATCATTCGCCCGCATGGCTGTTGCCCACGAACAATGGGTGATCGATCTTTTCAGCGGATTGGATGAACTTGACCGAGAACAACTCAACGATTTATTAGGGCATCTCAAAACTGACATACATAGGCATCACACAACACCATCGCGCAAGGAGTCAACATGAGTCAGCGATATTTACCTGGTGAACCTCACCAACTGCCTCGACACAACCACGAGTTGGCCAACTACAAAGGTGAATTTGTTTTGTATGGATTCAAAGAGGGAGTGGCAACTATTTCTTTGAATCGACCTGAACGAAAAAATCCTTTGTCTTTTGAATCGTATGCCGAACTTCGCGATTTATTTCGTGCCATGAATTACGCCCA
>JAGWXI010000049.1 GCA_018969975.1 Burkholderiales bacterium | reverse complement strand
CGTTACCTACCGAGGTATAGAAGGTAAAGCCCAAGGCTTTTTGTTCGTCGATCCATTTTTTGAAATCACGCGTCGGGCCGCAGCCTGCAATGACGGTGTATCCGTCGTTGTGCAAACGTTGGCAAATGGCGGTTCCAATACCACCCATACCTCCTGTGACGTACGCTACTTTTTTACTCATGAGTTGTCTCCTGTTGTGGTGGTTAGTTAACTAAAGTGATTTTTAAAATTAAGTTGGCTAAGGGTTAAAGCATCAACGCTCTAGCGCCAAAGACACGCCCATGCCGCCGCCGATACACAAGGCTGCCAATCCCTTTTTGGCATCACGGCGTTGCATCTCGTGCAACAAGGTCACCAAAATGCGGCACCCGGATGCACCAATGGGGTGACCAATAGCAATGGCTCCGCCATTGACGTTGACTTTTGCAGGGTCAATACCTAGTTCTTTGTTGACGGCGCATGCTTGCGCTGCGAAGGCTTCGTTGAGTTCAAACAAATCAACATCGGCGGCATTCCATCCAGCGCGCTGCAATGCTTTGCGCGATGCTGGCACGGGCCCCATGCCCATGGTGGCGGGGTCAAGTCCGCTTGTTCCAAATGCAGCGATGCGTGCCAGAGGTTTCAAACCCAGGGCAGCGGCTTTTTTGGCGGTCATCACAACCACTGCGGCGGCACCGTCGTTGATACCCGAGGCATTGCCTGCGGTGACTGATCCTGCTTTGTCAAATGCAGGACGTAAACCCGCGAGCGCATCTGCGGTGGTTTTTTTATTGATGAATTCGTCGGTGTTGAAAATAATCGGGTCGCCTTTGCGTTGGGGAATAGAGACTGACACGATTTCGTCTTTGAACTTACCAGCATCTTGCGCAGCAGAGGCTTTTTGTTGGCTGCCCAAGGCCAAAGCGTCTTGCATTTCGCGGCTGATGGCATGCGCTTTGGCTACGTTTTCCGCGGTGATGCCCATGTGGTACTTGTTGTAAACATCCCATAGACCATCAACGATCATGGAATCCACCATGTTCCAGTTACCCATGCGCTGGCCATCGCGCGAACCCACCAAGACGTGGGGCGAAGCACTCATATTTTCTTGACCGCCTGCTACCACGATTTCGCTGTCACCCCAGGCAACGGCTTGTGCTGCCAACATCACGGCCTTCAAGCCTGATCCGCAGACTGCGTTGATGGTGAGCGCTGGCACTTCTTTAGGAACGCCTGAATGCATCAATGCTTGACGCGCTGGGTTTTGTCCAGAACCAGCAGCCAATACTTGGCCCATGATGACTTCACCGACCATCGCCGGATCGACCTTGGCGCGGGCCAAAGCTTCACGTATCACGATCGATCCCAACTCGGTTGCTGACACTTTGGCCAGCGAACCACCAAACTTACCTACCGCAGTACGCGCAGCTGAAACGATAACGATGTCTTCCATGAATTCCTCGAGTGTGTGTAAAAAAAAGTAGATTTTAAAAAATTAGTTACTAGCGCGCGCCTTGACGTAACGGCCGGGCGCGTTTTCAATGGCTTTGTGTTTGGAATTGCCATAAGTCTTAGGCGCCATGATCTGTTTGCCAGCATGCGACTTGAGCCATGCGGACCAATCGGGCCACCAACTGCCGGCGTGCTCTGTCGCCGACTCTTGCCAAGCTTGCGCTGTCTTTGGAAATTTACCAGCGGGGCCGGTCCAGTAGCTCCTTTTTTTAGCAACCGGAGGATTGATCACGCCAGCAATATGTCCGGATGCACCCATGACAAAACGTTTTTTTCCGGGAAACACTTGCGTACTAGCGTAAGAACCACCAATCGGCACGATGTGGTCTTCGCGCGAACCATAGATGTACATCGGTAATTTGACTTTACGCAAATCTATTTTTTCTCCGCAGACTTCAGTCTTGCCGGGTTTGATCAGGTTGTTTTCTAAATAGGTGTTGCGCAAATACCAAGCGTACATGGGGCCAGGTAAGTTGGTGGCATCGCTGTTCCAGTACAACAAATCAAATGGCGGGGGCGTTTCACCTTTGAGGTAGTTGCCAACAACGTAGTTCCAAACTAGATCGTTGGGACGCAAAAAACTAAAAGTCGAGGCCATGTCTTGGCCCTTCATCAATCCGCCATTAGCAAACTGGGATTCACGGAATTGGACAAAGGCTTCATCAATAAAAACGTCCAACACGCCCGTGTCCTTGAAATCAACCAAAGTAGTCAGCAAGGTGGCACTGGCAACGGGTTGTTCATCACGTGCAGCCAATACGCCTAATGCAGTTGACAAGATAGTTCCACCGACACAAAAGCCCAAGGCATTGATTTGTTCAGAATTTGCAATTTCTTGCACCACATGTATGGCTTTGATAGCCACGTGCGCAATAAGATCGTCCCAGGTGGTGTGGGACATCGACGCATCTGGATTGCGCCAACTCACCACAAAGGTTCTGTGGCCTTCGCTCACTGCATACCGAATGAAAGAGTTGGTGGGTTGTAAATCCAAGATGTAGAACTTGTTGATGCAAGGTGGAATCAACAAAAATGGGCGCTCATAGACTTTGCCAGTCAGCGGTTTGTATTCGAGAAGTTGGAAATAATCGTTCTCAAAAACCACTTTGCCTTCTGAGGTGGCCACGTTTTTACCAACTTCAAAAACGCTTTCATCAGTCATCGACACATGGCCTTGTTGTATATCTTTCAACAAGTTTTGCATGCCTTTGGCGATGCTCTCGCCGTGGGTTTCAATGGCTTTCTTTTGCGCTTCTGCGTTGAATGCCAAAAAATTACTAGGAGCAACTGCAGCGGCCCATTGCTCTACTGCAAACTGGATGCGTGCTTTAGTTTTGGGATCTGTTTGCGCGGCATCTGCCAAGGACATCAGGGTTCTTGTATTGAGCAAATAAGCGGCAGCAGTAAAAGCTGCCATAGGATCGCTTGACCAAGCATCTGCTGAAAATCTCCTGTCTTTGAGATGGGTTGCGCCTTGGAGGCTTTGATTCCAAAGTTCTGTAGCCTCGTTGATGTAGTTGTTTTGTAGTTCTTTGATTTTTTCGGAGTCAAAATGTAATGCTGGGTTTGCCCCTTCAGTCTTGCCTAAATGGCTATAAGCCGCTAAAGCTTTGTTCCAACTTTCTTGTGCGAGCGACCAAAATTGGTGGGGGTTTTGATCCATGATGAGAGTCCGTTGCTTGATAATCGAGATGCTGGAAGTGATAAGTATCTCAGTCAAACCCCTTCATTTTCCTGACAAATAGCAAACTCAAGCGAAAACCCCTAGATGTACATAGTTCTCATAGCATGGCTTTACGTAGCCTTGATGATGGCAGTTGCAGAAGCAACTAGCCCTATTGGAAGTGTATTGGGGGCTATTTTCACGTTTATGCTCTATGGCGTGCTGCCAATGGCCATCGTGGCATATGTCATGGGTACACCAGCAAGGCGAAAAGCTAGGCAGGAAGCTGAACGAAACGCTTCTGCGCTTTCAAGTACTGCGCCAAATGCAGGCAGCGAAGCGTCCGGTGACACCGTCGCGCCGGTAAGAAAAGAACCGTGATACCTGCGTAACAGTGCACCATGCATCACTGCTGTTGTTGCCAGCAATGGAGGAAACGCCTAAATTTTGCAAACGCTTGCGCGCTAGCGCAGGCAAATCAGCCAGGTACTTGTTTGGGTGGTGAGGATGGTCTTTGAAACCATTGCTAGCGTCTTCATCGACTTCAAGAAAAGCATTGCGCACTTGCGCACCAACTTCAAATGCTCTTGGACCTATACAGGGGCCTAGCCAAACCAATAATTCACTTGGCTCAATATCAGCTGCACCACAAAAATTTTTAACCGTGTTTTCGATCACGCCTTCGACCAGCCCCCGCCAGCCAGCATGGGCTGCCGCAACGGTTGTCCCTTTGCTATCAGTGAACAATATTGGCAAGCAATCTGCAACCATGATGGTGCAAGCCAAATTGACTTCATGGGTAAGGCAGGCGTCCGCATCAACTCCATCGGGTGTAGAGGGCTTAAGATTTAGAACACGGTTTCCATGCACCTGTTTCAAAAAAACTGGCCGCGCTCCTTGAAGTTGTGCTCGCAAAAGATGTCGGTTCTGCAAAACATGTTGCGGGTCATCCTGCACATGGTCGCCTAAGTTCAGGCTCTCATAGGGTGGCAATGAAACACCACCCATCCTGTTGGTGCATAGGGCTCGGACACCGTTTGGAAGTTGCCAGTCTTGTATTTGCATGCGGCCTAAGGATACTAGGCTCTCAACAACATTTGGTTTATTTCCCTGTCGCACTTTGGAATCTTTTGAATGGCTAGGCAGTAGACTAAGGCTTTTTTTCAATAACGATCCATTTTCAGATTTTCATTGACATTTCTATGCAATACCTCTTCACACCCCCGCCAGTTGTAAGCGTTCCCATCATTGGTCAATCCGAGCAGTTTCCTGTTCACCGTATTTATTGCGTAGGCCGCAATTACGAAGAACATGCCAAAGAAATGGGTTTTACTGGACGCGAGCCCCCTTTCTTTTTTCTTAAGCCTGCAGATGCACTGGTTTTTGCACCAAGTAATGAAACTGTCTCTATGCCCTACCCCAGTTTGACCAAAAACTTCCACCATGAAATCGAATTGGTGGTCGCTATTGGCAAGGGTGGAAAAAATATAACTGCGGCTAACGCAATGCAACATATCTTTGGATATGCCGTAGGCTTGGATATGACACGCCGTGACCTGCAAAACGACATGAAGAAACAAGGTCGCCCGTGGTGTATTGGTAAGGCCTTTGACCACAGTGCGCCTATGGGCCCCATCACCCCCGTTGCGCAAGCTGGCGATGTAGCCAATGCTGAAATTTTTCTCCAAGTCAATGGCCAAGACCGCCAACGTAGCCATGTGCATAAATTAATCTGGAATATCAGTGAGACTATTGAACATGTATCTACTGCATGGGAACTTCAAGCTGGTGATTTGATATTCACGGGCACACCCGAAGGGGTTGCGGCTGTAGTACCTGGCGACACTTTGCTCGGATCGGTTGCTGGACTAGGTCAAATTACTGTGCGCGTGGGCTAATTTACTCAGACATGTTGCACCGCTCACAGATCAAACATTGCAAAGCTTGTGGCGCTGCAGTCAACTACCGCTTACCCGATGATGGGGATACGCGTCAACGTGCGGTTTGTCCCGCCTGCCAATCGGTGCACTACGAGAACCCACTTAACGTAGTGGGTACTGTGCCGATATGGGGCGAAAAAGTATTGCTTTGTAAACGTAATATAGAACCGCGTTTTGGCAAATGGACTCTTCCAGCTGGATTTATGGAACTAGGTGAGACTCTGGCGCAAGGCGCTGCGCGTGAAACCCTTGAAGAATCTGGTGCCCAGTTTGAAATGCAAGAACTTTTCAGCATCATGAATGTGGTTCGCGTCGGGCAAGTGCATTTTTTCTATCGCGCTCTTCTCACTAGCGATCAATTCAACCCTGGACATGAAACCATCGAAGCGCGCCTCTTCAGTGAGCATGAAATTCCATGGGAAGATATTGCCTTTCGAACTGTTAGGCAAACTTTGCAATGCTATTTTTCGGACCTAAAAGCCAACAGCTTTGTCCTTCATCAAGTTGATATCGAGTAAACCCCTAATTAACCGACCGATTGGTCGGTTTACTATGTGCAAGTGTCCTATCCTGATTGGAGTTAACCATGAAAAGAGCTTTTAAAAATGCGGCATTGATTACAGCGCTGGCATGTGCAAGTGGTATCGCGCAAGCTGAGGCCATCGTTTTGAAGGTACACCACTTTCTAGGCCCCACCTCTATCCAACACACCAAGATGTTGCGCACATGGTGCGACAACATAGCCAAGGACTCCAAAGACCGGTTGCAGTGTCAAATTTATCCCGCTATGCAACTCGGTGGCACTCCAGGTCAACTCTACGACCAAGCGCGTGATGGCGTTGCAGATGTTGTTTGGACTTTGCCTGGTTACTCATCTGGGCGTTTCCCCAAAATGGAAGTGTTTGAGTTGCCTTTCATGATGACCAACGCTGAATCTACCAGCCGCGCTGCTTGGGACTATTACGATAAATTTGCCAAGGATGAATTCAAAGACGTCAAGGTTTTAGCTGTCCATGTTCATGGCCCTGGCAATATCTTCACATCAAAGAAACAAATCAAGACTATGGCTGACATCAAAGGCCTGAAACTTCGGGGGCCTACGCGTTTGACCACCAAGTTACTTGCCAGTATGGGAGCGACTCCAGTGGGTATGCCTGTTCCAGCGGTTCCTGATGCGATGTCTAAGGGGACGATTGATGGTGCTGTTATTCCTTATGAAGTAGCACCTTTACTCAAGATTGAAGAGCTTGCACGTTTCACTGCAGAACCTGATCGTGGAGAAAACGCGCTCTACACCACTGTTTTTGTAGTGCCGATGAACAAGGCCAAATACGACTCTCTTCCTGCAGATTTGAAGAAAGTTATAGACAAGAATTCAGGCCGCGAACTATCTGCTTTCTTGGGTAAAACACAGGGCGACAACGATATTCCAGGCAAAGCCAAAATGGTTGCGGGTGGTCACACCATCACCATCATCCCCAAAAGTGAATTGGATGTTTGGAAAAGGGCATCAGCTAGTTTGAGCATCGAATGGATCAGCGACATGGAGAAGAAGGGCCACAATGGTGCCAATCTAGTCCATGAAGCGCAAGGCTTGATCGCCAAGTACACCAAGTAAAAATTAACTTAGGTAATGACCGATACCAACCAAAGACAAATACCCGGAAAGAAGAGTATTAACAAGGTTCGTATCGTGTCACTTACCAAGAAGGGCATCACACCGCGATAACTCTCTGCAATAGGTACGTCCTTCGCCATACCATTGACGACGTACACATTAAGCCCTACCGGTGGAGCCAATAAACCAAATTCAACCACCATCAGTACCAAAATACCAAACCATATTGCAACTGATTCCTTAGGCAATCCAAAATCCATTCCCACAACAATGGGAAAGAAGATAGGTATCGTCAACAAAATCATTGACAACTCATCCATCACAGCGCCTAAGACAACATAGAACAGCAAAATACCTGAGACGATCATCAATGGTGGCCACCCTAGGCCATTGACCATCTGAGTCAGTTGCTCGGAGGCTTGCGAAAGAGCGAGCGCTCCATTCATCAAATCTGCGCCAATAAAAATCAGAAAAATCATGGCCGAGCTATCCGCAGTGGCGTAGAAACATTGCTTGAACTTACCCCAATTGATTTCACCTTTAATCAAGGAGGCCACAAAAGTACTGGCTGCGCCAACAGCAGCGCCTTCTGTGGGCGTGAAAGCGCCACTGTAAATTCCACCAAAGACAATCACAAAAATCGCCATGATGGGGGCTACACCCTTAAAGGATTGCCATGTCAAACGGGAAAAATCGTTGTCGACTTCTGGTGCATGGCCTGGAACCAATCGCACATAAATTGCAATCGATGCCATATATCCAAACATAGCGATGATGCCTGGGATCATGGCAGCAGCAAAAAGCTTGGCTATGTTTTGCTCTGTCAAGATGGCATAAATAACCAAAGGAACTGAGGGTGGGATCAAAATTCCTAAAGTACCAGAAGCGGCTAATGTCCCAGTAGCCAAGCGCCCTGAATAGCCATGGCGCTTGAGTTCTGGCAAAGCAACGCCAGTAATAGTTGCTGCAGTGGCAACTGATGAGCCACAAATAGCTCCAAATGCTGCGCAAGCGAGAACCGCTGCCATAGCAAGACCACCCTTGAAGCGCCCCATCACGCCAGCAGCAAAATCAAACAAGGCCTTGCTGATCCCCCCTTGCGTGGCGAAATGCCCCATCAAGATAAACAATGGAATTACAGATAAGTCGTAACTGGCAAATCGGGCAAACGCTTGGTTATTTAAAAAATTAGCAAAGGGCAACCAACCCGTTTGCACAATATAACCATATGCTCCAGCAACGAACATAGCAATGGCAATAGGAACGCGCACGGCCATGAAGACCAGCATGATGCCGAAAATGGCGCACACCATTTGAATGCTGCTCATACTGCTTCTCCTAAATTGTCGTTAAAACCGCCTACAACTTGACCCAATGCGATCAAGCAAGTTAAGGCAAATGGGGGCGTCATACACGCAAAAACAATCCATTCAGGAAAACCCAAAATCATGGTTCCGGAGTTGGAGAAGTAAGAACTTAATCCGCCAAGACCTGTGCGCCAAGCTAAAGCACCAAAACACAGTGCCAATAAAAAAGCGCCGACACGGTCTAGAAATCCATTCGTCTTTTCAGAGCAATTAGCAGTAAAGAAGTCGACGATGATGTTGCCACGTTTGGCTTGGCACCAAGGCATAAACATTGCAATGGCTGCGCCTGTAGCAGCTCCCGATAACTCAAAGTCACCGGTTATGGCGCTACCAAATAACTCGCGCCCTAGGATGCTCGCGCAAGTCATGATGGTGATGAATGTCAGTAATATTCCCGCAAGAACAGCAGAAATCCTTGCCAGCAAGACCAAAGTACGCATAAGGTGCCTCTTGTTTTTGAATTAACTTCAGTTTGAAACTATTGTCGTCCCCAATTTCGGGAATTAATGGTTATCGAGTGCAAAAGAAATTGCTTGGGTTGATACATCTTCCAACCAAGCAAAGTCTAATTGTTGATGCGCTTCACAAATAAACCAAGGCTCTCGTGAATCAGGCTCGAGCATGACGCCAAGATCGATCAATTTCCAAGCAAAGGAACGGTAGAGATCGCTGTTGGTCACGCGCCAGTCGCGGTAATTTTGGGGAACTGTCGCAGTAAAGTGAATGCCAAACATCGCAGGTGGTCCAGCAAAGGCGTGCTCAACCCCAGCCTGTTTGAAAACGCGTCCAAGCAAGGCTTGTAAGCGCTCTCCTACGCCGTCGATGGTTTGCAACGCAGTTGTATGGGTCAAGATATCTAAAGTAGCGTGGGCGGCGCTCAAACCCACTAAGTTGGCTGTATACGTGCCACCGTGCACCACACCACCTGCATGAGACCCCACTTTGTCCATCACGTCAGCACGACCACCAAATGCAGCAACTGGGTAGCCATTACCCATCGCTTTGGCATAACTGGTTAAGTCTGCATAAATGCCATAGAGCGATTGGGCGCCCCCTTTGGCAACCCTAAAACCAGTTTTGACTTCATCGATGATAAGCATCGTGCCGTGTTCGGTACACAAATCGCGCAAGCGTTGAAGCCATGCAGGCGATGCAGAAATACTGCCTGCATTACCGATGATGGGCTCGAGCACCACACAAGCTAGTTGCTCGTGCTTGGTAGCAAAGAGTTCTTCTAGTCCTTCAAAATCATTGAGCCTAAAAATATCTAGCAACGCACGCGCACGCTCAGGCACTCCGACCCCAAATGGAATGACACGTGGCGCTAGTTTGCTGTTTGGATCCCAAGCTTCGATGTCGGCCTTCCACATCATTTCGTCAAAAAGGCCATGGAAAGAGCCCTCCACAATCGCCACACGATCACGTTGGGTAAAACCACGCGCAGTGCGTATCGCACCCATCACCGCTTCGGTTCCAGAGTTGGCAAAGCGCACTTTGTCGATTTGGGGGCACAGCGCTTTGATTTGCTTGACTACTTCGATATCGAGCGCAGTAGAAAAACCTGTCAAGGTACCGCGTTGGGTAATTTGTTGGACAACCGCTTGGTCCACCCGCGCATCCCGATAACCCAAGATGATGGGGCCATAGCCTAAGCGGAAATCGACATAGGTTTTTCCGTCGCAATCGGTGAACCCACAGCCTTTGGCGTTTTCTACAAAAACAGTGTTGTCGTCGCCCCAATAGCGGTAGTTCTCTGCTACGCCTTGGGGCATGTGCAGATGGGCTTCGGTCATCAGCTGTTGTTGTTTGCTACTTGCCATGTTGTGTATTTTGCAAAACCTCTTTAATGCATTAAATAACTTGCCCCATCGGAGGGCGAAGCAAAAGACCAACCCGCTCTTCCAACAAGCGAACTACATGCAGTTCGCCCGCTTCAGCACCATAGGTTTGCATAGCTTCTTCAAACAAAGATTTCGCCAAGCCACCCATCTTTAAGTTGTATCCCTGCGCTTGCGCAACTTCATTGATGAGCGTGAGATCTTTCACACATAAGGCCAAGGAAAAACTGGGGTCATAGTGCCCAGCAAAAATCGAAGGCACATCATGCTGCGCAACCCAGCTGTTACCGGCACTTGATTTGATAGCTTCCCACACTGTTTCTAGGGGAATGTCCGCTTTTGCGCCAAGCATCAAGCCTTCACCAATTGCGGCGGCACTGACAAACCACAGTAAGTTAGTGAGCAATTTGATGGTGGCACCATTACCTGGTTCACCAACAAAAAAAATCTTTTCACCTATCACCTCAAACAAGGTTTTGTGCTTATCAAAACACGCCTGTTTGCCACCCACAAAAATAGACAATTTGCCAAGGGCCGCGAAGTCGACTGCGTTGGTTACTGGCGCCTCTAAAAAATGCACGCCTCGCGCTTGCGTTAATTGGGTGAGCTCTTTGACTAAATCAACTGCACTGGTCGACGTGTCGATGATGGTGGCGCCCGCAGGGACATTCGCAATGAGACCTTGATCACCCAACATCGCCTCGCGCACTTGTTTGGGACCGGGCAATGAGCACATAACGACATCTGCATTTTTGGCGCCATCTGCTAAATTTTCAGCCCACTGCGCGCCAAGTGCCAGCAAGTTATCAGCTTTGTTTCGTGACAGGTCGTATACGGTGGTGTTGTATCCGGCTTTGATGAGATTGGTTGCCATGGGATTACCCATATTGCCAACCCCAACAAAAAACAACCGCAGCTTAGCTGACATGGAGATTCTTTCTGTTATCTAAGCTCTGCTAAATCGCAAAAATAATTTGTTTTCGCGTGTTTCAGGTTGGTAGATTAAGCCATGCTGCGACAACATTTTTTCTACTTCTCCGAGCTTGTAGGTTCTGTATTTAACAGTCTGCGCCATTAATGTTTTAGATCCGTCAAACAGATAGTAGTGCTTGGTAAAACCAATATCGGTAGGGTCTATTTTTTGGGAGTATTTGGTTCCGTTCGAAATAACAGTTTCATAATCATGGTGCGGTCCTTGAATGCCTAACAATAGGTCACCCTTGGCGGAGAGGTGTTGCGCCATTTTTTCAATGCCTTGCACATTGGCCTCGTGTTCAGCAATGTGGCTTACCAAAAAAGGTTCGCTATCGCCATCGACTACGAAATACCAGACGCCACCGTACGAGAAAATCAAATCGTGAACTTTTGGCAAATGCAAATCGCAAACATTTTGTTGTGAGAGAACAATGTTGCTGAAGGACTTAAGGCGCTCTTGTGCAATTGCCAACATGGACGCTGTTAAATCGATACCCGATATTTGAAGATGAGGTTTGCGCTGGATGAGTTCTTGCAGAATCAAACCCGTTCCACATCCGATCTCCAAAATACTTTCAACGTTCTCTTGCAAGACCAGGTTGTCAACAATCTTGGCGTAATCGTAGTAACCAGATGTCATGATTACGTCGTAGTAACTGGCCATGTTCGAATAGTCACCCATATTTTGTCGAACCTTGTTTTGATAATAAAAAAGGGCTAGTAACTAACTTGCTACTAACCCTAATATTGATTGGTCGGCGTGGCGGGATTCGAACTCGCGACCCCTTGCACCCCATGCAAGTGCGCTACCAGGCTGCGCTACACGCCGATGAAAAGTTGATTATAACTTGCTAAGGCCTTGATTCGAATAGCAAATCACGTATCTGCGTGAGTTCTTGCCGCAAGATGCTGACGCTTTCATGGCTTGGTTGGAACACCAAAATACTTTTGTTTGTCTCCAGTGCCGCGGGCATCTCAAAGGGCTCAATTGCAGGATTGGCATCCAATGAAAGTTCGTTCTCATCTACTCGCCGCTTATCGCGTTCACCTTGCACAAACTCTTGAAGTTTGTTGCGGGCACCACTGATGGTGAAACCTTGGTCGTACAAGAGGTCTCGTATGCGTCGAATCATCAGCACTTCATGGTGTTGGTAATAACGGCGATTGCCTCGGCGCTTCATCGGCCGCAACTGGGTAAATTCCTGTTCCCAATACCGCAAAACATGCGGTTTGACACCGCAAAGATCACTGACCTCACCAATGGTGAAGTAGCGCTTGGCGGGTATCGACGGAAGGAGGGATTTCTCCATAAAAATCAGAGGCTTGTAAACGGGACCGCAGAGGTTACACGAAGTTTTATCGGTTGGGGAGGTGTCCAGTGGCTAAACATCATAAAAACCACAGAAAAAGCTACTTTTTTTGACAAGAAGCATGTGCGCAATGCTTCCGAAAGGTAATTAAGCCTGCAGTTGCTCTTTTAATTTATGACTAGCGTGGAAAGTTACTGCGCGGCGGGCTTCAATCGGTATAGCCTCGCCTGTTCGAGGATTGCGTCCGGGACGCGGTGCTTTGGTGCGTATTTGAAAATTACCGAAGCCTGAAATTTTGACATCTACCCCATCGACCAAACTTTGCGCGATGAGATCAAAAAAGGCGTCAATCATGTCTTTAGATTCACGCTTATTCAAACCAATTTGCTCAAACAGTAAATCTGCCAACTGCGCTTTGGTCAACGCGGGGGTTTCTAAGCTTTCAAAAGAAATTTCCATGGGATGACTCTAGTAGGAAGGCTTTACGAACGCAAGCGCGCGCCGAACTGTTGTGCCAATTGCGCCACAACGGCTTGCACCGCTTGGTCTATTTGTGCGTCGTTCAAAGTGGCTTCGTGGCTATTCAAGGTCAAACGAATCGCAAGGCTTTTTTCATCTGCTGCCATAGATGCATTAGCAGTTTTTGTGCGGTACACATCAAACAAGACGGCATGGCGCAACCAACCTTGGGTGCTGGCAGCATGCACTGCAGACATCACTTGGTCGTGCGCGATATGTTCCTTGACGATCACCGCAATATCACGCTCCACATTGGGGAATCTTTCAACGGCTTGCGCGACAGGCACTGCACGTTCGGTAACTGCATCTAAGTTCAACTCAAACATCATAGGGGCGCTAGATAAATCCCAGCTTTGTCGCCATTTGGGATGCAACTCACCAACATGGCCAATTGCCTCACCATGAAGCAAAACTTTGGCGCAACGGCCTGGGTGCATGGCCGGATGTGTATCGGCTTCAAAAGTTGGCACAGCAGGTGCAAGAAGTGCTTGCACATCAGCTTTCACGTCATAGAAATCTGCTGCTTGGTCTTTGACACCCCATTGCACCGGTGCAGCATTGCCAAAAGACATGCCTGACACACGCATGGGTTGATCGAAACCTTTGACGGTCGTGTCACTCTCAGGCACGCTGGTATTTTTTGAAAACACACGACCAATTTCAAAGACACGCACACCATGCGCTTTGCGGTCGGCATTGAACTTCACCACTTGCAGCAACGAGCCGATCAAGGATGAGCGCATCACACCCATTTGACTGGCGATGGGGTTGAGCAAAGCCACGGGATTGGTGTTGCCTGCGAGTTCGCTTTCCCAACGCGCGTCAACAAAACTGAAGTTAATCGTTTCTTGGTAACCCAATGCCGCCAATTGGCGACGCACAGCATGCGGACTGCGTTGGCCCTCCACCCGAATTTTTGCGGTGATGGGGGCTTTAGGCGGTGTGGTGGGTAGGTTGTTGTAGCCCACCATGCGCGCTACTTCTTCGATCAGGTCTTCTTCGATTTTTAGATCGAAACGATATGACGGTGGTATGACCTTGACCAAGCCATCACCCTCTTCCACTGGCAAACCTAAGCCGCGCAAAGCATCTGCGATACGTTGCTGCGTCAAAGGCATACCAATGACTTTGACAGCGCGTGCAACACGCAATGTGACGGGCTCGACCTTCGGCATATTGACCTGTTGGTCATCGATAGGGCCAACCATTGTCTGTGGCGTTCCACAAATATCTATCACCAGTTGGGTGATGCGCTCGATGTGCTCCACTGTCGATTGCGGGTCGACTCCGCGCTCGAACCGATGGCCTGCATCGGTGCTGAAGTTAAAACGACGTGAACGACCTGCAATGGCATGGGGCCACCAAAAAGCGGCTTCTATGTAGATATTGCTGGTACTGTCACTCACCGCAGTCGCTTGCCCACCCATGATGCCTGCGAGTGACTCGACTTCTTTGCTGTCAGCTATTACGCCCACCTTCTCATCCACCGTCACGGTATTGCCGTTTAGGAGTGCGAGTTGTTCACCAGCTTTGCCCCAACGCACTTGTAAACCGCCTTGGATTTTGTCTAAGTCAAAAATGTGTGAAGGGCGACCCAACTCGAACATCACGTAGTTAGAAATATCGACCAAGGGGCTCACGCTACGTTGGCCGCAACGCGCTAAGCGATCGACCATCCACGCAGGGGTTGTGGCTTTTGGATTGACGCCACGCACAATGCGGCCTGAAAAACGTCCGCACAAATCTGGCGCTTCAATCTTGACGGGCAAGGTGTCTTTATGCGTGGTTTGTATTTTTGGAAATGCTGGCGTTTGGAGTGGTGCGCCCGTCAAAGCAGACAACTCACGCGCAATGCCAAACACGCTCAAGCAATGCGCCAAATTGGGTGTGAGCTTCAAGGTAAACAAGTTATCGTCTAAACGCAGATGCTCTCGGATGTTTTGTCCAAGCGGCGCATCGACTGAGAGTTCTAGCAAGCCAATATGGTCTTCAGAGACCTTCAATTCTTTGGCAGAGCACAACATGCCTTCGCTCTCAACACCACGGAGTTTTCCCACCTTAATTTTGAAGGGCTTGCCATCTTCACCCGGTGGCAACTCAGCACCAACCAAAGCGCAAGGCACTTTGATACCCACACGCGCATTGGGTGCCCCACAGACAATATTGAGCAAACTGCCCTGCCCCACATCGACCTTGCACACACGCAAACGGTCAGCGTCAGGATGTTGCACAGCTTCTTTGATTTCCCCCACCACGATGCCTGTGAACGCAGGCGCGACAGGTTGGAGTTCTTCGACTTCCAAGCCTGCCATCGTCAAGGTGTCAGCCAAGGCTTGGGTAGAAATGGGAGGGTTGCAAAATTCGCGCAACCAAGATTCTGGGAATTGCATCAGCGTTCTCTTTTTACTGGAACTGGCTCAAGAAGCGAATATCGCCATCAAAGAACAAACGTAAATCATTCACACCGTAGCGCAACATGGTGAGTCGGTCTGGACCCATACCAAATG
Source organism: Burkholderiales bacterium (assembly GCA_018969975.1). Lineage (GTDB taxonomy): Bacteria > Pseudomonadota > Gammaproteobacteria > Burkholderiales > Burkholderiaceae_C > Limnohabitans. The sequence goes on along the minus strand of JAGWXI010000049.1, from coordinate 3,788 downwards.
CGAAACCGATGTAGCGCTCGGGGTCTAAACCCATATTGCGCACGACGTTGGGATGCACTTGGCCAGAGCCCGCGACTTCCAACCAGCGTCCGGCCAAAGGGCCGCTCGGGAACTGAATGTCTATCTCCGCACTGGGCTCGGTGAAGGGGAAAAAACTGGGGCGGAAACGCAAAACTAAATCGTCTGTTTCAAAGAAGGTGCGGCAAAAGTCGGTGAACACGACTTTGAGGTCTTTGAAGCTCACATCTTCACCAATCCACAAACCTTCACATTGGTGGAACATCGGTGAATGCGTAGCGTCGCTGTCGACGCGATAGGTGCGACCGGGCGCGATGACGCGAATTTCAGGCATTCGGGTGTCGCCACCAGCGTTCAACAAAGCTTGATGGCGCTTGACGTGTTGCACCGCATGGCGAATTTGCATGGGGCTGGTGTGGGTACGCAAGAGATAACCACCTTCTACGTAGAAGGTGTCGTGCATCGAACGGGCAGGATGGTCTTGCGGCGTATTGAGTGCCGTGAAGTTGAACCAATCGGTTTCGATTTCTGGACCTTGCGCGACGTCGAACCCCATCGAGCCAAAAATGGATTCGATGCGTTCGAGCGTTAAAGACACAGGATGCAAACCACCTTGCGAACGGGTGCGTCCTGGCAGTGTGACGTCCAAGGCTTCGGCTTTGAGTTGAATATCTAATTCGGCGTCCGCCAAAGCTTGGCGACGCGCTTGCAATGCGGCTTCGATTGCTTGCTTGGCAACATTGATCACCGCACCTTGCGATTTTTTTTCTTCCACGCTCAATGCAGCCAAGCCTTTCATCAACTCGGTGATGCGGCCTGATTTGCCCAAAAATTGGGCTTTGGCGTTTTCTAGATCAGCAGGCGTAGTGCTTTGTGCAAACAAAGCTTGGGCACTGGCAACCAAAGAGTCCAACTCGTTCATAGACATGCGTGGGTTAGAAAAACAAAAAAGGGATTGAAGCTTTTTGCAGCCTCAACCCCCGTGCTACTGGCGTTGAGCCAGTGGCGATCAAGCGGCCAGTTTGGCTTTGACTTGTTCGACGATGTGACCAAAAGCCACCATGTCGTGCACAGCCAAATCGGCCAGCATTTTGCGGTCGATGTCGATGTGGGCTTTTTTCAGGCCGTTGGCGAATTGGCTGTATGTCAGACCACATTGACGGGCTGCAGCGTTGATACGCGCAATCCACAACTGGCGAAACACGCGCTTCTTGGTACGGCGGTCACGGTAGGCGTATTGGCCTGCCTTCATCACCGCCTGTTTGGCGATACGGAATACGTTACCGCGGCGACCGCGGAAACCTTTGGCTAGGGCCAGAACTTTTTTGTGACGGGCTCTTGCCGTCACACCACGTTTTACGCGAGGCATATTTTTTCTCCTTGTTCGTCAGTGATTAAAGGCCAGCTTTGGGCAGCATTTGCGCCATGTGACCCATATTGGTCTCATGCACAGCTACAGCACCACGCAGATGGCGTTTGTTTTTGGTGGTCTTCTTGGTCAGGATGTGACGCTTGAAGGCTTGGCCGCGTTTCACGGTGCCACCAGGACGAACACGGAAGCGCTTTTTCGCGCTGCTTTTGGTCTTCATTTTGGGCATTTCAATGCTCCTTTTATTTGTGCTCGTGAGGCGCCTGCAAACCTGTTTGCAGTCTTGTTAGCCCCGAGACACTAATCGCTTACCTTCTCAAACGCGGCTGGCTGGCCGCGTTGCCAAATTTAGGCAGCTGCTACCGAAGTAACTTCTGCCACGGGTTTGGCGGCGCCACCCGTTTTTTTCCTGCCAGGCGCGATCATCATGACCATCTGGCGTCCTTCGAGTTTGGGGAACTGTTCGACAACGATCAGATCCGCTAACTCGTCACGTATGCGCTGCAACAGCGCCATACCGATTTCTTGGTGCGTGATCTCGCGGCCTCTGAAGCGCAACGTGATCTTGCATTTATCTCCGTCATCTAAGAAGCGCTTGATGTTGCGCATCTTGATGTTGTAGTCACCATCATCTGTGCCGGGACGAAACTTAATTTCTTTAACCTCGATCACTTTTTGCTTGGACTTCGCTTCCGCTGCCTTTTTCTGCTCTTGGTACTTGAACTTACCGTAGTCCATCAAACGACAGACGGGGGGCACTGCTGTGGCAGCAATTTCAACCAAATCCACATCGATTTCACCGGCCATGCGCAAGGCTTCTGCCAAGCTCACGATGCCTAGGGGCTCGTTGTCGGGACCGGAGAGACGGACTTCCGGGGCCATGATTTCCCGGTTCAGGCGATGTTTGCGTTCCTCGCGCTGGCGGCGATCGCGAAATTCAGTAGAGATGGTGACTATCCTTTTAAAAAAACAAAAATGCCATAAGCTGTGGGACGCACAACTCATGGCAGTTTCGGTATGAAATCAGCTTTTGAGGGCGATGTCCGTAGCGATCTTTTCACAGAAGGCTTGTAGGGGCATCACTCCAAGGTCTTGGTTACCTCGGGCGCGCACTGCAACGGCGCCGGCTGCCTTTTCTTTATCGCCTACGACCAAGATATAAGGGAGCTTTTGCATGGAATGCTCGCGTATTTTATACGTAATTTTCTCGTTTCTGAGGTCCAAGGACGCCCTAAGCCCTTGATTTTTCAGCATTTTCACAACTTCTTGGGCGAAATCAGCCTGTGCGTCGGTGATATTGAGCACCGCGACCTGAACCGGCGCGAGCCAAGTCGGCAAGGCGCCAGCATGCTGCTCGACCAAAATTCCGATGAAACGCTCCAAACTACCCACAATCGCGCGGTGCAGCATGATGGGGCGATGACGGGCACCGTCTTCGCCCACGTATTCGGCGTCTAGGCGCTCAGGCATGTTCGGGTCGACCTGGATGGTGCCGCATTGCCATTCGCGCCCAATCGCGTCTTTCAGGGTGTATTCGATCTTGGGACCGTAGAAAGCGCCCTCGCCTGGCAGGTATTCAAACTCACAACCCGAAGCGCGCAAACCATCGGCCAAAGCGGCCTCGGCGCGGTCCCAGCTTTCGTCGCTACCAATCCGCTTTTCTGGACGGGTCGACAGGCGGTACAAAATTTCCGTGAAACCGAAGTCGCGATAGACCTTTTGCAACAAAGTGGTGAAAGCAAGCACTTCCGACTGGATTTGGTCTTCGGTACAAAAAATGTGGCCGTCGTCTTGGGTGAAAGCGCGCACCCGCATGATGCCGTGCAAGCTGCCCGAGGGTTCGTTGCGGTGGCACTGGCCAAATTCGCCAAAACGCAACGGCAAATCGCGGTAGCTTTTGATGCCTTGGTTAAAGATGATGATGTGGCCGGGGCAGTTCATCGGCTTCAAGGCGAAGTCGCGCTTCTCGCTCTCAGTGACGAACATGTTTTCGCGGTACTTGTCCCAGTGGCCGGTTTTCTCCCACAGACCTTGGTCCAAGATTTGGGGCCCTTTGACCTCTTGGTAGCCGTTGTCGCGGTAAACGCGGCGCATGTATTGCTCCACCTCTTGCCACACCGTCCAGCCTTTGGGGTGCCAGAAAACCGTGCCGGGTGAATGTTCGTCAATGTGAAACAAATCGAGATCGCGACCGAGTTTGCGGTGGTCGCGTTTTTCGGCTTCTTCAAGGCGGGTGAGGTATTGCTGTAAGTCGTCTTTGCTCGCCCACGCAGTGCCATAAATGCGTTGCAACATTTCATTGCGGTGGTCGCCACGCCAATAAGCGCCAGCCACCTTCATCAGCTTGAAGTGTTTGAGTTTGCCCGTGCTTGGTACGTGGGGGCCACGGCAGAGGTCTTCA